>NZ_JALKFW010000218.1:0-60899 GCF_023243055.1 Frankia sp. AgPm24
GCGTGACGGTGCGGTGCGTATCAGTGCGGTGCTCGGGAAGCGGACGGCCGGGAATCCGGCGGCGGGGAATCGGGCGTGCGGGGCGGGGGGCCCCCGCGGGGGGGGGGGGGGGGGCGGGGCCCGCCCCCCCCCCCCCCCCCCACGACTCCCTGTCTGTCGCGGACGACGGGCGCGGACTGCTCGACCTGGGCATCGACTCACTCACCGCAATCGAGCTGCGCAACCGGCTCGCCAACGGGACCGGCCTGCGGCTGACGAGCACGCTGGTCTTCGATCACCCGACCATCGAGGCGCTCGCCGGGCACGTCCGCGACCAGCTGGTGACCGACGCCGCCGCGGACCCGGAGCTTGCCCTGACCCGGTTGGCGGAGATCTCGGCGATTCTGCCGTCGCTCGCAGCCGACCAGCAGCGGCGCACCGCGCTCACGCAGCACCTGCGCTCTCTGCTCGACGCCCTGAACGCCGTTGACGGGAACGGTTCTCCGCCGGACGGTCCCGCGGTTGCGGGTGCGACTGGTGTGGGAGCCGCGGGCGAAGCGGGCGGCGTGGCACCGGCCGCTGATGCCTCGGACGACGAGTTCTTCGACTTCATCGACAACGCGCTCGGAACCGCATGAACCCATCCTCGACGCCGTCGCGGGCCACGGCAGCACTGCCGCCGGTCCGCGCCCGGACCGTGGTCAGCCGACGGTCGGCAGATCAGCGGGCGCGGTGGCGAAGGCCCGCAGAAAAGTGGTGGCCGCCGCCTCCGCCACCCGCCGCACCTGGGTGGCGTCCAACGGTCTGGTCCCCAGCGCGGAGCGGGTCGCCACCGGACCGGTGATCAGCGCAAGGAACTGCTCGGCTGCCTCCACCGGATCCGTCAGTGTGAGCCGCCCGGCCAGGGCGAACCGGGCGAGCCGGTCCGCGAAAGCCTCCTCCACCTGGTCGGGTCCGCTCGCACCGATGGCGTCGAACAACTTCGGAAACCGGACGATCTCGGCGTTCAGGAGACGCCGCAGCGCCCAGGACTCCGCCGAGCAGTAGCAGCCCAACAATCCCTCGCCGACGTCAGCCAACGCGGTGTGCAGATCCGCCGCGTCCACAGCCAGCCGGGTGACCACCGCACGGCTACGCGCGGTGGCCTTCTCCGCCGTGGCGGTCATGGCTCGCACGAACAGGTTTTCCTTGCTGTCGAGATGGTTGTAGATCGTGGGCTTCGCCACACCCGCCTCGGCCGCGATCGCATCCACGCTCGCCTGCGCGTAACCTTCACGCGCGAAAACCAGGAAGGCGGCATCCAGAATCGCCTGCCGTTTGTCGATTCTGCCCCGTGTGCCAGGACTTCCGGCCGCCGCCCGTCGCACGCCATCACTTTACCTTCCAGGAGCTGGTGACGACATCGCCGCCCTGAGGGGCCGCATCGCCGCGCTGACCTGCCAGACGGCCTGACTCCGCGACCCGCCCGCCAGCTCGGCGCGCCTCCAGCTCCTGGGCATGTTCGTGGCGCTCCAGGTCCGAGACTCTCGCGGGATGGCGGGCAGGTCAGGCGGCACCCAGACCGCGGCGCAGGACCACGAGCTGCTCGTCACGGGCCCGCCGCAAGGTCGGCGTGTCCAGGCCGGCGAACCCGTGGCCGGCGTCGGCGAAGGTGTGCGGCTCGACCGGGACGCCGGCCTGCATGAGCCGCAGCGCGAACAGGATCCCCTCGTCGCGCAGCGGGTCCCGGCCCCCCACGGCCAGGTAGGTCGGCGGCAGCCCGGTGAGGTCGACCGCCCGGGCGGGAGCCGCGTACGGACTGACCTCGGTCGCCTCGTCACCGAGGTAGAGGCGCCAGCTCTGGACTGCCAGCGGCCGGTTCCATACCGGGGTGTCCACAGCAGCCACCATGGACGGCGTCCGCAGTCGATCGTCGAGGGCGGGCATGGTCAGGCTCAGGAACCGTGGTGACGGACCACCGGTGTCGCGGGTGCGTAGCGCCACCCCCAGCGCCAGGGTCGCGCCGGCGCTGACCCCGACCAGCCCGATCCGGTCCGGATCGGCGCCGAGGGCGCCGGCCTGGGCCGCGGCCCAGGCCAGGGCGCTGACGCAGTCGTCCAGGCCGGCGGGGAAGGGATGTTCGGGGGCCAGCCGGTAGCCGACCGACATCACCACCGCCTCGGCGCCGAGGGCGAGCGCGGCGACGTTGTCGTGCACCCGGTCGAGACTGCCGAGCACGAACGCACCGCCGTGCAGATAGACCGCCAGCGGGAGCGGGGAGCCGCTGTGCGGGCGATAGACCCGGGCCCGGATCCGCACGTCCTCGCCGATTCCCCGCAGGACGTGGTCGGTGATGGTGAGCCCCGGCGCCGGGGGCGGCGTGTCGATGTGCGACGCCGCCTGCTCGGCACGGTCCCTGCGGATCGCCGCGGCGAGATCAGTGATCGTTTTTACTCCCGGCGTCGCGGCCCGACCCGGCACGACGCTGCCCTCCTGCACCCGGTCCGCAGGCAGTCGAGCCGCGTCGAGGACCTCCCATCCACCCATAAGCGCATGCTAGCCTTCGGACCATTAAATTGAAACGATCGGTTCAGTTTTTCTTGATTTTCGTTTCACTGGGGGGATCATGGCGTACCTGGTCACGGCCGCGGTCGGCTTCGTAGGGCCTGATCGTCGTCTGCCGGCCCCGGCCGCGGTGATGTCTCTCGGCGGTCCGCGAAGGCGCGGTCCGCGGTGAGCTGCTCTCGCTACGCCGAGGCGTCCGTCGGGGCCGCGGTGAACGCGCGGAGAAACGTGCTGGTCGCAGCCTCCGCGGTGCGTCGCCGCTGGGTCTGGTCGAACGGGCGGGTGCCGAGCGCCGACCGACCCGCGACCGGCCCGGTGAGCAGAGCGAGGAACTGTTCCGCGGCCTCGACGGGGTCGGTCAGCTGCAGCCGGCCGGCCAGCGCGAGCCGGGCGAGCCGATCCGCGAACAGCTCACCCACCTGCTCGGGGCCACTGGCACCAAGCAGGTCGTACAGGTCCGGAAAGCGGGTGATTTCGGCGTGCAGCAGGCGACGCAGCGCCCACGAGTCGTCGGCACAGTAGCACTCCAGCAGCGCGCAGCCGACGTCCACGAACGCGACGCGTACGTCGGCCACGTCAGCGGAAAGCCGGCTGACCGCGGCGATCGTCTTGACCGAGGCCCGGTCGGCAGTCGCCGTCATCGCGTGGCGGAACAGGCTCTCCTTGTTCTCGAAATGGTTGTAGATCGTGGGCTTGGCCACGCCGGCCTCGCCCGCGATCAGGTCGATGCTCGCCTGCGGATAGCCCTCACGCGCGAACACGGCGAAGGCCGCGTCCAGGATCGCCTGCCGCTTGTCGATCCGCCCCCGCGCCCCGACCGCACCGGCCGTACCGGCCGCGGCAGTGCCTGTTCTCCGCATCCTCCTACGTTACCGGGGGTTCAACGGGAGGTGGCTACTGCGCTCCGGAGCGAAAGTTTCACATTTTCCGCAATTCCGGCTGACTGCGCGGGTGTTTTTTCGCATTCTGTCGGCTCATCGTTTCACAGAGAGGTCGATCCATGTCTGGTCCGGACTCCGAAAACCACCCCTCCCCCACCGCCGACGTGCCCCTCGGCGTGCTCGACCTGGTTCCCGTCAGCGCCGGGGAGAGCATCGCCGACGCACTGGGCAACACCACCGCGCTCGCCCGCCGCGCCGACCAGCTCGGCTACCGGCGCTACTGGATCACCGAACACCATCTCAACGCCAGCACAGCCGGACTGTCAGCGACCTTGCTGACGGCTCTGGTGGCCGCGGCGACATCGCACATCCGGGTAGGTTCGGCCACGTTGCAGCTGGGCCACCGCACCGGACTGTCGGTGGCGGAGGAATGGGGTCTGCTCGACGCGCTCTATCCCGGCCGGCTCGACCTGGGCCTGGGCCGCGCCGGCTGGCACCCGCCCGAGCCCGCTCCCACCGATGACGCCGTCCAGGCTCCCGCGTCGCAGCGGCGCCTGCGCGGCTCGAACCTGTTCGCCCTGCACCGGCAGTTGCTACCCCGCCACAACGCCACCAGCCCCGACTACCACAACCAGGTGGCCGAGGTCGCGGGCCTGCTGGCAGGAACGCACCGTGTCGGCGACCTGCTGGTTGCGGCTGTCCCCGCGCACCGGGCCCAGGTGCAGCTCTGGGTGCTGGGGCGTACCGCCAGCGAGAGCGCCCAGGTCGCCGGCGCGCTCGGCCTGCCCTTCGCGACGAACCACCACGCGAGCCCGGCCACGACCATGGAGGCGATCGACGCCTACCGGGCCGCCTTCCGCCCCTCGCCCACGCTGTCGCGCCCATACGTGGTCATCACCGCGGACGTGGTCGTAGGCCCCGACGAGCAGTCCGCGCGGCGCGCAGCGGTCGGCCACGACGTGTGGACCCTGGCCAACCGTACCGGTGCGCCGACCGTCTTCCCGACCCCGCAGCAGGCCGAGGCGCACACCTGGACGGCGCCGGACCGGGAGCTCGTCGCCGATCTGGGACAGGCCCGGCTGATCGGTTCCGCTCGGCAGGTCGCCGACGGGCTCCGCGGGCTACGGGACCGCTTCGACGCGGACGAACTGCTGGCGGTCACCACGACCTTCGCCCACGCCGACCGCCTGCGCTCCTACGAGCTGCTCGCCGAGCAGTGGCAGTTCTGAATCCAGGTCAACGCCCGGGCTTCCTTCGAAACCTGGCGGACCGCCACCGGAGGTCCAGTCCCCATACATGTGAGCGTGTTCGCCGCCTCCGGCGAGACGCTGCGGATCTCCGGCATCCTCGCCGACACAGACGAGTCCGGAAGTACAACTCGGTGCGGGCCAGCGCTCCTGTGCCAGCGAGGACGTCCACGCGACGAGCCGGCTCGGCGCCACCCCGACGTGGTCGTCGGCAGCGTGCACGCTCACCGAGAACGGCGAAGGCCGCGGTGCGTCGGTGCGGGGCACACCGACGCACCGCGGTTCTCACTGAGGCGCAGTGTGAGTCCGTACCCGACCAGGACGATGAGGTGGATCAGGAAAAGCCAGAAGCCGACCGCGACGGCCGCGCCCACCGCGGAGAAACCACCGAACGGCAGTCCGAGATCCAGGGTGAAAGACAGGAAGAGCACGAATCCCTGCACGAACCCCGCGACGAAGGATCCGGTCGCTCCCGCCGCGCACAGCGTCGCGGTCCAGGCTGGCCGGCCTGGACCGACCACCCGATAGACGAAGGTCAGGGTCACGGTCAGGACCAGCCAGTCGACGGTGAACGCGACGACCACGCCGAGAGCCGCCGACAGGCCGCTGTCGGCGAACAGGCGGGCCAGGATCGGCGTCACGAGCAGTACCGGGAGCAGCAGCACCGGCGCGGCGGCGAGCAGCGGCAGCACGCTGAGCCGGCCCCGCCATCCGACCAGGTTCTCGCGCTGTCCGGCGAGGCGGACGAACGCCCGGCGCAGCCCTTCGCCGTAGAACGTGGCCGGCACCGCCGCGCCTGCCACGACCAGTGGCGACATCGTCGCGGCAGCCTGGAACGCCGTGTGGACGACCGCGGGCGCGCCCAGACCGCCGGGCAGGGCCTCGGCCAGCGAGCGGCCGAACTCGCGGGTGCGTGCCTCGCCGAGTAACAGGTCGATCAGGCTGATCGCGACCAGCACGCCTGGGACGATCGCGATCGCGGCATAGTAGGTGACCCCGGCGGCTATCAGCGCAAGATCGTGGCCGCGCAGGCCGTCGACGACATCCCGGCGCAACGCCGCGACCTGGCAGACCACTCTTGTCAGGGCGCCTTCCATGCCGACAGCATCCCTGGTCGACCAGCCCGGTCCGGCGCGCCACCCTCGCCGCCGCGGGCGAGTGCCCGCAGGCGTTCCTCGGCCGCCCGCCGGGACACCGCCGCCAGCGGCGCGAAGATCTCGCTGCCGTGGAAGGCGCCCGGATAGGAGTGCAGCTCGACGCTGACCCCCGCGGCCAGCAGGCGCACCGCGAACGCGATGCCCTCGTCCCGGGCGGGGTCGAGCTCCATGGTGGCCAGATAGGTGCTGGGCAGTCCGGCGAGGTCCGTCGACCACATCAGCCGCGGCCGGGCCGGCGTCAACATCGTCACCTCGGCGCCCACCGGCACCGCGCTCAACTTCAACCGCGCCGAGGCCGAGCATCCCGCACACGACGAGCGTTACCGGATCGCGGCCGAACACCTCGACGTGCTGCGTGGGCTGTGGGACTCCTGGGAGCAGGGCGCCCTCGTCCGCGACCGGGAGTCCGGGGTCTTCTTCGACGACGCCCGGCTGCACACCCTCGACCACCACGGCGAGCATTTCGCCGCCCGTGAGGCCGACGGCGTCTTCCTCGGGCCGAAGTCGCACCCGGACGCACTCGCCTGTGCCCAGGACATCGCCCGGCGCGCGGCGGCCTTCGGCCGCACCGGCGATGCCGCACCGGTGCTGTTCACCGCCATCACCCCGTTCGTCGGCTCGACCGAGCAGGAGGCCAGGCGCATCCACCGGGAGATCGCCGACCTGGTCAACGTCGACGAGGCGCTGCGGTACCTGTCCCTGAACTTCGGTGGGCACGACTTCACCGGCTATGACCTCGACGCACCGTTCCCGGAGCTCGGCGAGACCGGCCAGGACGCCTTCCAGGCCACCAGTACCCGGATCAAGGGGGAGGCCAGGCGCAGCGGCGCGACACTGCGCCAGATCGCGCTGGACGCGGTGACGCCGCGCGGCGAGTTCCTCGGCACGCCCGAGCAGATCGCCGACCGGCTGGCGCACTGGTTCGAGACCGGCGCGACGGACGGCTTCATGCTGCTCGAGGCGATGCCCCAGGGGCTGCGCACCTTCGTCGACCACGTGGTGCCGATCCTGCGGGAGCGGGGGCTTGTGCAGCGGGAGTACCCGCAGGGAACCCTTCGCGCCTCGCTCGGTCTGCCCGTTCCCCCCAACCGCTTCGCCACGATCGAGGAGGCGGGCCCGTCTGCGACGGCGGCTCAGGCCACCCCTCGTGGATCCTCCTCCTCGACGACGGCCTAGCTCGCGGTCCGCTCAACCGACGGTGGACGGGCGTGTGGCGGTGGCCGGCGGGCGGACCTGGGCCGCCCGGGACCGGCGCCGCGGCGCGAAGGCGCGCAGGAACGTGCGTACCCCGGCGTCGACCGCCGCGACGAGGGCGGGCCGGCCGATGGGGCGGGTACCCAGCGCGCTCATCGCGGGCAGGTCACCGGCGATGAGCGCCATGAACTGGGAGGCGGCGATGTCCGGGTCCTCGATCTCGAGCAGCCCGCGGTTGGCCAGCCGGGCGAGCCAGCCAGCGAGCGCGTTGCGCACCGGCACCCCGCCGAGCCCGACGACCTCGTCGTACAGGTCGGGCATCCGGGCCGCCTCGGCGTACAGCAGCCGTTGCAGGGTCCAGCCCTCATCGCTGAGCTGACAGTCGAGCACCAGGAGCGCGACCTCGGCGAGCTGCGCGGCGATATCGGCCCGGCCACCCGGATCGTCGGCCGCCCCGGACAGGGTGTCGAACGCACTGATGATCTTGGTGGCGGAGCGTCGGGCGCCGTCGCGCATCACCGTGCGAAACAGCGACTCCTTGTCGTCGAAGTGGTTGTAGACCGTCGGCTTCGAGACTCCGGCGAGGGTCGCGATCCGGTCGATCCCGGCGGCCGGGTAGCCGTCCTCGACGAACACCCTCATCGCGGCGTCGAGGATCGCCTCCCGCTTGGCGACCCGCCCCCGCGAGATCGGGCGGTGCTCGGTGCCGGCCATGCCGCCGATCGTACAACGCTCCCTGGTGATCCAATAAAAGAAAACTACACCATAGGGTTTAGTTTTCAGTAAATCACGGTGTAGATTTTGCCGGACGAGCCCGGCCGGCAGTGGCCGGCCCCTCACGACGTCACACGGCAAGGAGACCCGGATGACCACCGATGCCGACGCGCCCACCGCGGGTGCGCGCAGCACCGCCCCGCCCCCCGCGGCCGGCGCACCGCCCCGGACCGCCGCCCTCGGGCCTGTGCTCGCGGCCATCGTGGGGGCCGAGTTCGTCCTTCAGCTCGACGGCACGATCATGGCCGTCGCGCTGCCCGACGTGCAGAACGCGCTGGGGCTGTCCACCGGCTCGCTGTCCTGGGTGGTCAACGGTTTTCTGCTGGCCTTCGGCGGTCTGCTGCTGCTCGGCGGTCGCCTCGGTGACGTGCTCGGCTACCGCACCACGTTCCTCGCCGGTCTGGCCCTGCTGTGCGGCGGCTCGCTGCTGGCCGGGTTCGCCACGGACTTCGGCGTGCTGCTGGCCGGTCGGGTCGTGCAGGGCTCCGGCGCGGCACTGGCGGGGCCGGCGGGTCTGGCCCTGCTGGCGACCACCTTCACCGGCGCCCGCCAGCAGCGGGCGTTCGCGACCTACTCCACGGTGACGGGCCTGGCCGCGTCCGCCGGCATGATCCTCGGTGGGCTGCTCACCGACCTGGCCAGTTGGCGTTGGACGCTGCTCGTCAACGCGCCGATCAGCCTGCTCCTCGGCCTGCTCGCGCTGCGCGTGCTGCCCGTGGTCCCCAGCGGCGGGCAGCGCCGGCCGCTCGACCTGCCCGGGGCGGCGCTGTCCGTCGTGGGCATGACCGCGCTGGTGTTCGGCTTCGTCCGGGCCGCCGACGCCGGGTGGGGCGACCCCGGCGCGCTCGTGGGTCTGGCCGGGGGCGCCGTCGTCCTGACCGGTTTCGTCCTCCGGGAGTCGCGGGCGGCGTCGCCGCTGCTGCCACTGCGGGTTCTCACGCACCGCAACCGCGCCGGCGCGTTCGTCGACCTGCTGCTGATGGCCTTCACCCTGACCAGTTTCCTGTTCTTCCTCACCCAGTTCCTGCAGCGCGTTCTGGACCTCACGCCGCTGGTCACGGGGCTCGCGTTCCTGCCGTTCGGTGTGGCACTGCTGATCACCGCTCGGTTCGTCCCGCGGATTCTCACCCGGGTGAACCCGAAGACGCTCGCCATCATCGGTTTCGTCGTCATGGGCCTGGCGATGCTCTGGCTCACCCGGCTCGACGACACCAGCGGCTACGCCACCGACATCCTCGTGCCGATCACCCTGCTCGGGGCCAGTGCCGGTGCCGCGGTCGTGCCGTTGAACCTGATCGTGCTCGGCGAGACGGCACCCGAGGAGATCGGCGTCACCTCGGCGGTGCTCCAGTCGGCGCTGTCGGTCGGCGGTTCGCTGGGCCTCGCGGTCCTGCTGACACTGTTCACCCGGGGAGATGACGTGGCCGAGGGCGTCACCTACGCTTTCCGGGGCGGCGTGGGCATCGCGACCGCGGCCGCGGTCATCGGCATCCTGGTGTGGTACATCCCGCTCGGGAAGTCCCGCACCACCGCCACCACTGCTACCACTGCTACCGCCACCGGCACGCACGCCGACGCCTGACCTGCTCGGCCCGGCCGTGGGCGCCGGGATCAGGGAGGTTTCGCATGGTCGAGCTGGCGGAGACCGCGCCACGGCAGCTGCGTGCGCACGCCCGCCGCAACCGCGACCGCATCCTCGCGGTGGCCAGGGACGCGTTCGCCAACCGCAACGGCGACATCTCCCTCAACGAGGTGGCCCGCCGGGCCGGCGTGGGCACCGGCACGCTGTTTCGCCACTTCCCCAACCGGGACGCACTGCTCGAGGCCCTCATGCACGACCGCACCGAGGCACTGTGTACCGAGGCCGAACGGCTGCTCGGGGTGCCCGCCGACGACGCGGGCAGCGCTTTGTTCGAGTGGCTGACCGACCTTGTCGACCACGTCGCCGCCTACCAGGGCGTCTCGGCGGTGCTGCTCGCCGAACAGGACGCGGACTCGGCCCTGCACGCCGCCTGCCACGCCGTCGACCAGGCCGCCACGTCCCTGCTGCGGCGGGCCCAGCAGACCGGCGCGGTCCGCGCGGACCTCGCCCCGGACGAGCTGATCTCGCTGATCGGCGCGATCTCCTGGGTGAAGGAACAGGCTCCCGACCGCGACGCCCACGTGCGCGCCCTGCTCACGGTCATGATCGACGGCCTGCGCACCTCACCGCCGCAGGCACGCACCGCATCTTCACAGTAATCAGACCATCGGCCCGACGGAGCCGTCGACGGCGAGGACGGCTCGCAGCCGCTGCGCGCGGTCCATGCGCTGGCTCACGCCCGGGAGTCAGACCACCGTTGATCAGATAGCGACACACGCGGTCACCGCAGAACCGCGATCGCGCCGGTCATCCGCCGGGAGCTCCCCCACAAGCCCCTCGATGACTGGCGCACCCTGCCGACCGTCCCAGCAGCGCCAGTGTCGGCCATCGCCGACGTCTGAGTTACTCATGTTCGTTCGCCGGAGGCCCGTCGGGACGCACGTGTTCGAAAATGAAGTCCTCGGCTTCGCGTAGCTCTCGTTCGATGGCCTCGGCGAGGTTGGGGTTGTCGATGACAACGCCGAATTCCAGGTTCACGTTCTCGGCGCTCCAGGAGAAGTTCGCACTGGTAACGAGCAGGAACCTGTGGTCGATCGACAGGAACTTCGCGTGGTTGCGGACCTGGCGGCCATCGAAACGCTTTGTCCGCAGGATCAGGGCCGGGCGCAGGTGCGCCGCGACCTCGTCCGTTGTCGGTGACCCCGGTCGCCGTGGTCCGGCGTCAGCCGCGTCCGTGTCGATGTAGACCTTCATTGTGATCTCGGGTCGCCGTGCCGCTCGCTGCAGTGCCTTCCACAGGCCTGATGATCGCTGGACGTTGAACGTCGAGCAGACGACCGAGTACCTGGCGTTGTCTACCAGGTACGTCACCGACTGCGTCAGCCGCCCGTGCCGGGCCAGGTGGCCCGGCATCGTCCACAGCGGGTCCACGGTCGTCGGCGCTGACCGTGCGCCCTCGATCGCCCGCAGCACGACGATCATCGCGGTCCGGTCGATGCCCGACAGCAGGAGGCGGATCTCCGCCCGGCGCCCGGCCGGCACGACTCGCAGCGACGCGGTGAGCGTGTCGTCATCCGATAAGCGGTGCGCGATCTCCCGTGCCTCGCTTCCGGTCAACAACGCGCCGAGCTTCCTGGCCGGATCATCCGAAGAACCCAAGGGAGCTTCCTGGGAGATCGAGGAGGAACCGGCGGTCCAGGAACCGGTTGGCCCGCTCGCACGATGTCTCTGATGCCATCACGCAGCAGTGGCATGCCGCTCCGTGCAGGAAGTCCTCCGGGTCGGCGGGGGTGCGGCGCGCGCAGATCGGATCCGATGAGCAGCGTGCCGCTCGTTCCAGCGCCGATGACACCACCTGCTGCAGGCGTTCTGGCTTGCTCAGCGATACCAGGCCGCCGAGGGTGCCGTCGCTGTCCGATGCCGTTGTCACGATCAGCAGTCCCGCCGCGGGCGGGCGCTCGTCCGTCCCGGGCCAGGCGTACAGCCGTTCGCTCAGGCTCGCCGCGGAGTATCCGCACTCCATCGCCATGCCCCGGATCAGGACGTGCGCGAGGGTGTGGACGAGCCAGTACCGCGGTGGCCGCAGCCGATCGTCCGCGTCGATGTTCTCCGCGGTCTCGGAGAACCGCCGGTTGAAGTTCCGCTGGTGCGCCTGCCGGTGTGCTTCCCAGATCTCGCTGGCCAGGACCTTCTGTTCCCAGGCCGCGACCTGTTCCTCGGCAAGCTGGAGGAAGACGCCCTCACCCCGGTCCTCGGTCGCGACGGTCCAGTCGGGATACCGTTCCCGGGCCAGCGGGACGAGGCGGCGGGGCACGTCGCCGACCCGATCGAACGCGTCGATCCGGGTGAAGCCCGTCAGCGCGTTCACCTTCCGCAGCCGCTCGGCCGCCAGCACCCGGGTGATCTCGGGCCGCAGCTGCGGGTCCCGATCCCGCCGTGACAGCGTCAGGCCGCTGGCCCGGTCCTCGTGCCGGTCTCCGATCGGGTCCTTGAGCAGGTACCGCCATTCGGGGACGAGCAGGTCGACCGGGTCCCAGTCGCGAAGCTTGGCATCCTGCTCCTCCTCGGACGGCGGCGGTTGCAGGGCGGTGGCCACCAGCGCGGCCAGCTCGTCATCGGACTGGCCGGTCACGTCGACCTTCGCGGTCGCCGCGAAGTCGCGGATGAGCTCCAGGTCGCCCGCGTACTTCGCGAGCTTGTCCGCGAGCGCGCCCCGGAGCCGGTCCGCCAGGTCGCTGGCCTTCTCTTCCGCCGACTCGGGCATCACGATGATCGACAGCGTGGAGGGGAACCACAGGTTGGACGCGCCGATCAGCATCAGCTTCGTCTCTACGCCGCAGCCCGTCGGCTCGAACGCGTCCAGGTGGGGGTGACGGCCCCGACACCGTGGCAGCTTCGCGGCGCCCGCGACACCCTGGGCCTCGTTCATCGGGCGCCGCTCTCCGCAGGACGCACAGTGGATCATCGCCGACGCGCCCTTGCCGGCGGTCCGATCAATCATCTTCAGGAACGGGAACTCGGCCTTCTCACACCGGCGGCCCCGATGCACCCACAGGTCGTACGGGAACTCATCCAGGTGCCCCGCCGCGCAGGCGAGCAGGTACCGGGCCGGGACGGCCGGGCGGGTCGCCTTGCCCTCGCCGCTGCGGCCAGGGCACTTCGGGTGCTCGAAGCGGGCCAGGTCGCTGCGGTACGGATGGGTGTTGACGTAGCTGAACTGGGATACCAGGCCGAGCAGGTCGCAACCGGTGCACCGCAGCCACTGGGGGAACACCCGCGCGGGCACACCGAGGTCGGCGCCCTCGCTGCTGAAGGTGTTCCGCTTCGGCTGCCAGGGAAACGGGCGCAGCTGCACGTTCGGGGCCCGCATGTGGGTGCGGACCGCCTGCCGCAGCCGGGGCGCGTGGATCGGCGGTGGGTCGGTCTCACGGCGCCGCCAGATCCGATTCCAGTCATCCAGGCCGGTCGGCATGATCGTGAACTGGGGCAGGTCCATGATCGCCCCGGGGCCGTAGGTGTACAGCAGGGATGACGGGCGGCTGGACCCGACCTTGGCCCGGTTGTGCTTGACCTGCTTCTCGTTCTCGGCATCCGCGTCGCCCAGCGGGTCGACCGGCCGCTGCTCGTTGTACAGCAGGCTCATGACGTGGCCTCCTCAGCAGGGGGGAACTCCCACTGCGGCGCGCCGGGAGGCGCGATGTAGATCAGGTTGTCCTTGATCGGGCTGACCAGAAGGTTGATCTCCGGCTGCACCTCGCGCATGGAGTTCGCGACGACGAACGGCGCGACATCGCTGCCGTTGCCGAGCGCCCGGGCGTTCTCCGCGCTCATCATCAGCGCGTCGTACTTCCCCTCCTCCGAGGCGGAGAACCGCTCGTAGACAAGGGTCTTGTGCAGCTCGGCCAGGTGCTTGCGGCGGGAGACCCACCGGTCGAGCCGGTTCAGCAGCCGTGCCCGGGCCCGCTCGGCGTCACCCTCGGTCGCCGCGCGCCCGATCCGGCGCACCAGCGCGTCGATCACCTCGACGACGACGTCCCGCCGATCCTCGATCCGGCCCGCGTTCTTCTCCTGCGACAGCCCGCCGGGTACGACCGCCTCCAGCACCCGGGCGGCGCTGACCAGCACGCCGTCCAGGCCGCGGTCGAGGGACGTGGCCGAGAACGGCGTCACGGACAGGGCCTCGACCTGGGCGTAGAACGTCTCGTGGTAGTGCCGGAACTGCTCGAAGTGGGCCAGGTCCCGCGGTCGGGCCCAGTTCCCGAGCGTGACCACCAGACCGGGCCGGGACGCCTGCCGGCCGACCCGAGAGGAGGCCTGGATGTACTCGGCGGTGTTCTTCGGCTGGCCGACCACCAGCATCAGGCCGAGCCGGTCGACGTCGACGCCGACCTGCAGCATTGACGTCGCCAGGACCACGTCGAACGGGCGCACCGGCCGGTCGGGGACCTTCTCGCCCGCCTTGCGCCGCGCCGTCCGGTCCCGCCGCGCCGCCGTCGAGTCGAATCCCGGGTCGAACGAGACCCCCATCTGGTCCAGCGTCCCGGTGATGTCGGCGGAGGAGACGCGGGAGGTCAGCTCCGCCAGGTGCAGCTGCCCGACCGTGCCGAACCGGCGCGGTAGCCGCGACCACGGGTGCCCCTTCGCGAGCGCCGTCTGCACGTCATCGCCCATGTACCGGGCCATGCCGGCCAGCTCGCGGGTCGCGCTGAAGTACCCCACCAGGGTCAGGTACGGATCGGCGACGTCCCCGGACCGGTCGAGCAGGAGCTGCCCGGCCGCCATCAGCACCTCCGACACCCGGATCTCCGCGGTCGTGAGCCGGACCCCGGAGGTGCTGATCCCGACGTACCGCCGTCCCGGGTACTTCCGGGAAATGGGCTGCTCGGCGGAGAAGAACGTCGTGCCCGCGTCGAGGACCTGCGGCGGGAAGATCGTGGTGTCCCGCCCGTACAGGGCGTTTACCTGCTCGGCCGCGTTGCGCGCGGTCGCCGTGGACGCGACAACAAGGGGCCGCACCGGCAGGTCTGCGGAAGTCCGCCACGAGCACAGGGCATCGACGGCGACCTCGAACAGCCCGACCGTCGTCCCAAGCGCGCCGGTGATCAGGTGCAGCTCGTCCTGGATGATCAGATCCGGCGGACGGAGCCGGGTCACCGGCCGCCGGTAGGCCGTGGTCTTCGGGTGCTTGTTGCCCACAGCGATCTTGCAGCCCAGGTAATCCGGGTGCACGTAGCCGTGCAGCTCGCACTTCTGCGCCACGTAGCCAAAGAGCGCCGCCGCCTCGCCTTCCCGCGCCAGCCGGGCGAACTTGTCCACGGTCGCGATCACGAACGCGGGCGCCAGCCGGTAGATCTCCTCATCGACCGTCAGGACCGGCAGCCCCTCCGGTACCGACCCGTCGCGGGAGAACGGGCAGTCGCCCAGCTCGTCGCCGCAGTACACATAGACGCGCTGGTGCTCGCCGTCGGGGACCACGTTGGCCGCGCTGATCGGCGTGCCGCACCAGGGGCAGCGCTGGAACTGCAGCACGGTCAGCCGCGAGTAGCCGCCAGAGGAGGAGGACCGGTCGATCTGCTCCTTCGCCTCCTTGTACCGCTTCGGCGAGACGTCGGTCCCGACCCACAGCCCGATCCGGAACGGCTCAGCACCCCAGGTTTCAGCGTCGCGACGCCGCGCCATCTCCGCCGCGCATACCAGCGCCGTCGCGCGCTGGAACTGCTGGGCGGTCAACAGCCGCAGCGTGTACCGCATCAGCACGGTCACCCCGGCGCCGCCGTCGAGTGAACCATCCGCGGCCGAGACCACGCCCTGGCGCCGCCGGATCGCGAACGCGTAGGCCGCCAGCCCCAGGTATGCCTCGGTCTTGCCGCCACCGGTCGGGAAGAACAGCAGCTGCGCCTTGGCGAGATCCCCCGACCTCAGCTGTGCTGCCGGGTCGGTGAGCAGCGGCAGCTGCATGAGGATGAACGCGAGCTGGAACGTGCGCCACGAGTGCGGCCTGTCTCCGGCCAGTACCACCGCCCGCGCTTCGTCGAGGGGCTCCGACGGACGGCTCGCCCGGCGGCGCGCGACCTGGGACTGCACGCGCTGGTCGGCCATCACCTCGTTCATGAACCGGAAGCACCGCAACGCGCCGGAGTCGCCCAGCAGGTGCTCGATCCCGGCCGCGAGCTGGCGCTGCACCTTGCGCGCCTCATGAACCGCGTCCAGCCCCTCGTCCCGCAGGTGACCGGGAAGCCGATGCGCCCGGGTCTCCTCGCCGGCCAGCCACGAGCCGTACTGCTGCGCGATCGGGGTCAGCCCCGCGCGCAGCTCGTCCTCGGACGCGGCGGCCAGCCTGCGCATGTCGAGCAGCGCCTCGCCGATCTCATCGGCGGCGACCTGCGGTGTCTCGCTCACCGGCAGCCAGGTCGTCCAGATCTTCCCGACCCGGCGGTTGCCCGCGACGGCCCGGACCTCGGGGGAGTCCCACCCGGCCGGCTCCTCCCAGCTGACCGAGCAGGTCCGCCCGACGGCGAACTCCAGCCGGTCCCGGTACTGCAGGTTCAGCCGCCGGACCTCGTCGTCCCGCTCCCACCGGTCGTCGGTCAGCACGTCGGTCACTGGCAGGAAGGCGGGCTCCCCGTCCGTGGTCGCGGTGAGCTTCGTCTGGTACAGCCACGCATCGACGGGGATCTTCCGCGGCGCCTCCCGGTCGTTGCACAGTGCGATCTCGATGAGCCGCCGGTGATACTCATCGTCGTCGTGCCGGTCGACGCGCAGTACGACCCTGTCCTTGAGCGGGATCTCCATCGTCACGGACAGGTCAAGGTCGGCGACCACGATCCGCCTGGAGATCTCGATGGGGGTCCGCTTGTACCGCCGAATCCGCGACTCGTCACCCTCAGACGTGGGTACCGACTCGTACACGCCCCACGACGCGGTCACGGTGAACGCCTCCAGGTCGTCGGGGATCTGGCACCGCAGCCCCATCGACGCCGGGATCATCAGCCCGCGCTGCTGCGGCGTGTCCTCCAGCCCGGAATCCTCGTCCGCCCCGGCACCGCTGTCGTCAACCCCGGTGACCGGCACCCCCTGGCCCTCCTGCGCGTCGACGGAGTCCCCCACGTCGCTGTCGGACTCGCCGGTGTCCGCGTCCGCCGGGTCATCGGCCCCGGCCGCGAGCTTGAACGGCGCGATCCGCCCGACCAGATACACGGCATCGGGCGCGCCGTCGATGACCTCGGTCGGCCCGTTCATCGGCCCCAGCAGTTCCCGTTCCAGAATGTCGGCCAGGTTCTCCCGAGCAATCCAGGAACTCCCATCCGGCTCGTACTCCAGCCGATACTGAGGCGGCTCAGCGGACGCCGCAGGCATGCGGGGCGGAGTCATTCGCCATCCCCCTCGTCTTCGTCCTCAGCAGGCGGCGGAGCGTCGCCCTGGGCCGCAGCTCGTCGCAGATTCTCGTCTAGCAGTAGGTCCAAGATCTCCACCCGCGCGGCGGGCGAGACGGTCCACCGCTGCATCTGCCGGTAGGTATGGAATCCATGATTAAGTGACACGTCGCCCCAGCCATAGGCGTCCATCACGGCGTGGTCGAGTTCGACGTGGATCTGCCGCATACGATTAATGTCGTTGTCGGCATATCCAGGGTCATTGACGAGGTTATATAGATCTGTCAGGCCAAGGCGGCGTCGGAGCATGATCTCCTTCCGCTCGGTTTCGAGGATGCGGCCGATCCTTGAAAGCGCTTCGGTCGACGCCGGACATGGAAACGCCTCAAAAACCTTGGAAACCGAGTAGCGCGGATCGACGCGGAGCCCACCCCCATACTTGATCGCCCACATCTGATGCAAGCCGGAAGAAAGTACGGCCTGATCGGCAAGTGAATCAGTCGCGAAGACCACTACGGCTTCGCTTGGAATAACTTTGTTCTCGATGCGAACCGGCATTATTGTCTTGCTTACTCGAGTAATTACTAGCAATTCTGCTAGGTCTCTGATTGCTCTGCGCATTGCCGGGCGCGATCTCCAGAACAGCCACCATGGAGCGCTCTGAACGGCCCGCGACGCGCTCGCACGCTCCCCCCTCACAGTCCCTGACAGATAAGTGTATGGTGCATTATATTTTCTAGCCTCGGCCTCTGGTCGATCGTTAAAATCGATGACATATCGAGACGCAGAGAGATCTGGACGGGAGTTAAGATCATCTCCATTCAGGTACGGGAAGATTACTTGCCTGTTTTTATCGCATTTCCGGACCCAATCTTCCACCACTCCCAGATCATCTATGATGAAACCTCCGCCGAAGAGGATGCAGCCCTGGAACGCGACACCACGATTCTCGATGAGGCGGGTCGGATCTATGTCTCGTCCGGGTTCCAGCAGGGTTGAGATCCGTTCGACTGGGACTCCGTCTGCTATGCGCGGAACGATTTCCGCTACCTTACTGCGGGTTCCCCAAATGGCCGAATACTCCAGGGAAGCGCTGGACACGGGCCACGATCTACTTTGAATCGCATGCGTGATGGTAAACCCGTCGGCCACCATTTTCTTGAGCCCAACTTCGCGAGTTTCCATCTGCGCGATAGTGTTCGTGGCGATCAACCCAAGATTACCCTGCCCGCTCAGTAGTGACGTGGCACGAAGGAAGAAATAGGCAACTAGATCTGCGTTTCCTGTCTTACCGCCGGCAAGGACGTTTACGAACCAGCTGCGCATGCTGGTTCCCGTTGCTTTGGTAATCTTCTTTCCGCCGAGGAAGGGCGGGTTGCCGATGATGGCGTCGAAGCCGCCTCGCTCCATCACATCGGGGACCGCGATGATCCAGTGCAGCGGCTTCCAGCGGTCGTAGTCCGTCGGGATCGTGGGGGTGAGACCCGCGGCCAGGATCGCGTCGAGCTTGGTGCGGTCGGGTTCGGTGGCGAACAGGTCGCTGTCCGGGTACGCCTCGCCGAGGGCGGTCTCCAGGTCCTTGTACGCGTCGTTGAGTGCCCGGCCTGGCTTGCTGCCGAGCCGCAGGGCGGCGGCGACGATGGCGTCGGCGACGTCGGTGAGGTCGGCAGTGACCTGCTGAAACTGCTGCCACTGGCGACGCTTGGCGCGGACGGATCGCTGCGGATCCGCGTTGTTGACCTCGCTGGCAAGTTTCCCTCGCAGCCGGACGGCCTTTTTCAGGACGTCGTCGATGTCGATCGCACCGAGGGTCCGCTGGGTGGGCGCGGCGGCAGGGTCGATGTGCTGGTACCGGAGCTGCTTCACATCGGTCAGGCCCAGTAGTGAGTTGCCGTGGAGGACCTTGTCGTCGACGAAGGAGAACGGGAGCTTCGGGTCCAGGGAGACCAGCCACAGCGACAGCTTGCACATCTCGACGGCCATCGCGTTGATGTCCGCGCCGTACAGGCACTTGGCGATGACCTCGCGCATCGCGTGGAGTTGCAGTTCCTTCGGCGTCATGCCGCCGGTTTCGTCCTGGCGTTGCCACGCCTCGACGAGGCGGGCCGAGAGGTAGCGGGCGGCGGCGACGAGGAACGCACCCGAGCCGCAGGCGATGTCGGCGACCTTCAGTTCCAGGATTCGATCGGAGTCGACCGGCACCCACTTCTTCTGGTCGGGCTCCTGATGCGGCCCTGGGCTGTAGACGAGGGGTTCGAGGGCGTGCAGGACGACCTCTGTGGCGAGGGACTTCGGCGTGTAGTGCGCGCCCGCCGTCGCCCGGGACGGCGTCTCCACCACGACGAGGCCACCGGGTAGGAAGACCGTCGGTCGGTCTCGCAGGTCGCGGCGGATCGCTGCGATGAACGGGCGGAGTCGTTCCCGCAGGCCAAAGGTGGTGGGCACCGCCGCGCGCAGCGCCCGGTCGGCGTCCTCGACGTCCGCGGAATTCTTGATCGCCTTCGCGAGAGCGGCCTTGGACGGGGCGACCGCGGCGGGCTGGTCGGTCTTCGCCCAGGTGATGATCGCGTTCGCGAGGGCGTCCGGCTTCGCGTGCTTCGCCGCGAACCCCTCCAGCAGCGGGAGCGGGATCTCCGGCTCCTCGCCCTTCTTCCCGATGAGCCCGACGAGGACCTCATCGACGTCCGTGCAGGAGTAGCCGAGCAGGCCCTCGTAGATGTAGCCGATCTGCTCCACGTCGATGTCGCGGAAGGAGACTCGTCGTGCGGGTTCGCCGCGCAGTTCGGCCATCTGGGCGGCACGCAGGACCTCCAGCATGACCCGATCGCTGACCACGACGGCCAGCGTGTCGTGGGCGTCGAGGGCGGTGAGGAAGCGGAACCGGCCGGGGTCGAACAGCGACCCGCCGTAGGAGGGGATACGGATGTCCTCGAACGACGCACCCCGGTACAGCGCCTGGGAGGTGGCCAGCAGCCGGTGCCAGGTGAGATGGGTGCGATCGAGTGCTTCGGCGCCCTCGTCACGGGCGCGCTGGTCGAGAGTGTCGAGTTCGTCGCTGATCCCGTAGCCGCCGGTGAACAGCTGGGTCTGCGGGAGCAGGCCGCGTTCCTCGGCGAACAACAGGAACACGACGCGCATCATCATCGTGACGGCGGCCTGGTACACATCGTCGCGACGGGCGGGCAGCGGGTCGGGTTCGCCGCGGCGCCGGGCATCGAGCGCGGATTCCGACAGTGCCTGGACGAGGAGCTCCACGGCGCGGCGGACGTTGGTGCCGAGGGCTTCGGTGATCTCCTCGGCGGCGGCGACCGAATCCCCGAAGAGCGTGGTGAGCAGGTCCTCCGTCCGGTTCCCGACCAGGCGGGGCAGGCGTAGCAGGGTGATGAACGCGTCGCGGGCGACGGGCAGCTCGATCCACCGCTGGGAGTCGGTGATGCCGGAGGCGACCATCGTCTCGGGGCGGGCGCTGACGATCGACCACCAGCGCCCGTCGGTGACGACGCCGACGCGGACCCCGCCGGCCCGCAGCAGTTCCTCCATCCGGTCGATGGGACTGGCGGCCCATCCATCCTCGAGTGGGGCGCGCAGCGACTCGACCGGATCGGTGACGAGAACGAGCGCCCCGGTCACATCGCCGCGGGTGAGCGCGCCGGTCGGGCTGACGGTGACCGAGTAATCGGGCGCGTGGACCCGCACGTCGGCGGACGGCGGGGTGAGGTAGAAGTTCTTCCAGCCCAGGACCGTGCGCAGCACGACGTCCACCCAGGCGTCGCGCGCCTCGCGGTACGCCGCCAGCGCGGCGGCGGTCTGGGCGGCAGTCGCCTTCTCGGCCATGTCCCACCCGTCCCAGGCCTTCTCGAACGCGGGCCCCGCGTCGCGGAGCGCGTCGAGGGCCGCACGATCACCCACCGGTATGCCGCTGGGCCAGGCCTTCTTCAGAGCGGGAACAGACAGGAACGGGCCGTCGGTGTCGAGCAGGCCGAGCCAGTCCCGGTGCAGGTCGCTGCCGTTCCTCATGCCTGATTCCTTACCGCTGCGGCGTCTTCGGGGGTCAGGGCGAACACGACGGCCGCCGCGGTGACGTGGGGCCTGACGTCCTCGTAGCGGGCGCCGATCGCGTTGATCTCCCGCCGTTCCTCCTCGTCGAGGCTGGCCAGGCGGTCGATCATTCCGGCGAGGTCATGCTGGCGCTGCCGCTGCTGGTCGTCGGGAAACAGTTTCTCTTCCTCGCCGCGGATCTCCCGGTTGAGACGGTCGCGGGACTCCTGCAGGTTGACGCGGAACGCGGCGAAGATCTCCCGAACTCGGGCGATGTCGGAGTCACGACGCTGGTACAGCGTGTCGATTACCCGCTGCTGATGGCTGTGGGCCTTCTGTTCCATGGCGGTCAGCAGCCGGGTCCGCAGCGGCGCGCCGTCGGCGTTCCACTGGTCCGCGAGCCGGTGGCGGACCTCCTCGCCCGCGAGGACCAGGTCCTGGGCATCCAGGGTCTGGTCGAGGACCTGCTCGACCTTCGCCTCGGCCATGGCGCTGCCGCGCAGCCGGATGCCGGTGAGGAACACCTCCTCATGCAGACGCAGGCCGCCGAGGCCGACCAGGACGAGGCGGGACACCGCCGCGACGCAGGACTGCGGCAGCCCTTCCGCCACGACCGCGGTGACCCGGTGGACCGGGGAGTCGGCGTTGAACAGCGCCTCGCGCAGGATGCGCGCGGAGCGCTGGAGCAGCGCATGCCCAAGGTGGACGTAGACGACGTCGTCCCGGTCCCGGGCGAGCTCCTCGTCGAACGTGACCGGGCGCAGGACGCCGGGGTCGAGGCGGGTCTCCAGGCCGCGCAGCGCGGACTGCCACGCGGACCCGAGCGCCGGGACCTCGAGGACCTCCACTGGGTCGGCGCCTTCCAGCGGCTTCAGCGGCGGCTGACTGGTCAACTCGAGTGCGGTGCCCACGACGCGCTGCGCGTTCGCGGGGGTCAGGTGCATCTCGGCCTTGCGGTCGCGGTAGGTGCGCGACAGCTCGGTGAGGGTGCGGTTCAGTTCCTGGCCGCCGGCCAGGACACGATTGATGATCACACTGCCGTCGTCACGCGCCGCCAGTTTCACCTTCTGGCCCGTGCCGCCCGGGGTGAAGTGATCCTGGACGTCCGCGTCGATCACCTCGTTGACCGAGCCGAGGTCGGCGGCGACCTGGCCGATCTTCTCGCGCACCTTGTCCAGCAGGAACGCCGTGTCCCTGGCGAGCGCGGATTTCCGCTCCGCCGGGGCGAGCTGGTAGATCTCCGGCGTGTGCTGCTGACCGTAGCGGTCGACGCGGCCGATCCGCTGCTCCAGCCGCGACGGGTTGAACGGGATGTCGAAGTTGACCAGCCGGTGGCAGTGCGCCTGCAGGTCGATGCCCTCGCCCGCCGAGTCGGTGGCGACGAGGACCCGGACCGGGTGCCTGTCCGGCGGAGCGGTGAACATCGCCCGGATGTCCTCCCGGTCCTCCGTGGGGGTCGAGCCCTGGATGACCGCGAGTTCCTTCCCTTGCCGGTACCCCCGCTGGCCGAGGACACGGACGATCCAGTCCACGGTCTCGGCGTACTCGGTGAACACCACGACCCGTTCGTTCGTCCAGGTCCTGCCATCCGGCCGGCAGACGGCGTCCAGGAAGGTGAGCAGTGCCTCCAAGCGGGTATCCGGCCTGTTCTCGTAGCCCAGGCCCCATTCGATCAAGGAGTCGATGTCGGCCTGGGTGGCGGCGACGAGAGGGTCCGAGCGCTTGCTGTGCCGCAGCGTGGTGAACTCGGGGTGCGCGGCGGTGCCCTCTTCCTCGTCGGCCTGGCCGCTGCCGAGGACCTCCTGGTAGTACCGGTCCTCGTCGTCTTCCCCGAGGCCCGATCCGCCGTCGGAGTCGGCGTAGTGGCGCAGCGTCTGCGCGAACGACCACGGGCTGGACAGGAACCGCTTCTTCATCAGCATCGCCACGATGCCGCCCGACCGGCCGCGCCCGTTGAGCCGGGCGCTCTCGGCGAGGATCCGGTCCAGCAGCGCGAACCGCTCCACCTCGTCGCCGGCCGGGGAGAAGACCAGGGTCCTCAGCTCTCGGGTCTGGAAGTCCTTCGTGCCACGCAGATCCGCCTTGAGCCGGCGGACCGCGATGTCGCGCAGCGCGCGCTCGTCCAGGTTCGCGCCCCGCTTGAACCGGCGGCCGTCGATCATCTCCAGCAGTGCCGTGAACGACTCGGAGTAGCCGTTGTGCGGGGTCGCGGACAGGAAAAGCCGGTGTTCGCACTTCTCCGCCAGCGCCTTGGTGGCCACTGTGCGCTGGCTGTCGACGGCGTACCCACGAAACCCGCTGGCGGCGGCCGGGCTCGCGGGCGCGACGTGGTGTGCCTCGTCCACGATGAGCACGTCGAACGCGTACCGGCGGGCCGAGTTCGTGTCCCGCGCGTCGGCGTACACCGCACGCAGCAGCCGCTGTGCGCGCAGCGACGGCAGCCACGCCATCGAGACGATCACCCGCGGGTAGAGCCGGAACGGGTTGGCGTTTGGACCGTGGGTGCGGAGCACCCTCGCCATCAGCTCGGTGTTGACGATCTCGAATTCGAGGCCGAACTTCTCCCGCATCTCATCCCGCCACTTCAGCGACAGGCTCGGCGGGCACACGATGATGACGGAGCGGGCACGATGCCGCAGTAGCAACTCCTCGACGACCAGGCCAGCCTCGATGGTCTTGCCGAGGCCGACGTCGTCGGCGAGCAGCAGGTTCGTCCGCCCGGACTGCAGCGCACGGCGCAGCGGCTCCAGCTGATAGGCCTCGACGTTCGCACCGCTGCGGAACGGGGCCTGAAACGAGCTCCCGTCCGCCGACGTGACTGCGCCCCACCGGACGGCATCGACGAAGGCGGCCAGAGTGTTCGGATCATCGAACCCGTCAGGGCTCACCGTCTCGGGCAGGCCCTGATCCGGGGCGATGGTCTGGCCCACCTCAAGCTCCCAGACGACCGCGAGCTCCTGGCCGAGCCGGTCCTCCTCCAGCGACTGCAACCTGACGACATGTGCCCGGCCCGCCTCTGCCTCATCCGCCGGGCTGCGCGGCAGACCCTGCGCCCGGACGTCGGTAACGGCCCAGGTCACGCCACGGACGTTCACGATCCGGCCCCGCTCGGGAAGCGGCGGGACACGTACGGGGGGAGCCGCCGCGACTCGCTCGGAAGCACTACCTTCAAGCGTTGTCAACTAGACCATCCCCCACGACGTCCACCCATGTACCGGCTCATCCACTGCCCTGCCCATCATGGTCCAGGTTTGCGAATTGCGCAAATCACAAGTAGGCTGAGCCGCATGGAAGGCATACCCGGCCGAGTACTGACCCTGATCGAAGCATCAGGGCAGAACCGTCGCGCCTTCGCCCAGGGCATCGGCCTCGACGACTCCAAGCTCTCGAAGTCTCTCAGCGGCGCCCGCCGCTTCTCCTCCCTCGATCTGGCCCGCATCGCGGACAAGTGCGGTGTCACCATCGAGTGGCTGCTCACCGGGGAGGAGCCCGCGCTGGCCCTCGCCGCGCGGACCACGACCGGGCAGGCACGCACCGCGCTGGAGGCCGCGAAAAAATACAGCGTGATGCGCGAGGATCTGGCTGCGTTCGGCTGGGTGCAGCCATGGCGGCCCCTGGAAGTCGGCGCCCCGGGCGGAACATACGCCGAGCAGGGCCGCGCGCTCGCGTCCGCGGCGCTGACACGCACCGCCTCCGCGGGGCTGTCCGTGACCGGCGCGGACCTGCCCGCCCTGGTCGAGATGGCGTTCGGGGCTGACGTGGCCGTGGTCATACTCGACGAGGGCTTCGACGGGCTGTCGGCATCGTCGGACGACGCGAAGCTGATCGTCCTGGGGACATCGGCGATCCCCGCCCGGCAGCGGTTCACCCTGGCCCACGAGCTGGGACACCTCCTGGCCGGCGACGACCAGGGCGTGCACCTGGACAAGGACATCTACGACCGGGCGCAGGCCAGAGACCCCAGTGAGATACGAGCAAACAACTTCGCGTCCGCGTTCCTCATGCCAGAAGACGCGTTACGGGAAACAGCGGGAACATCCGGCCTCGCCGAGGACGGGTTCGCCGCGCTCGCCTGCGACCTCAGGGTCACTCCATCCGCGCTGGCGGTCCGGTTGCAGCAGCTGCGGCTGATCGACGCCGGGACGGGCGACCGGTTCCGGAGGCTCACCGCGGCCAAGGCGGCATCCATCACCGGGCGCTCCGAAGAGTTCGCGCAGCGGGTCGCGAACGCGAGCTCAGCCCGCCCACCCGGCCTGCTCGTCCGGGACGCCTACCAGGCATACGAGAGCGGCGCGACCACGATCCGCCCATACGCAAACCTGCTTGGCATCGACGCCGACGAACTCAGGCTGGCGATCGAGGCCAACGACGGGGCGGCGGGCGCCGCATGAAGGCACACCTTTTTCCCGACAACACCGTCTTGTGCAACTTCGCAGCAGTCGACGGCCTGGACCTACTCAAGTCCGTTCTCGGCGGGCGGGGCAGGTGGACCGAAGCGGTCGCGTACGAAGCGAGTAGGTCCGCAGCCAAGCTGCCCTCGCTGCTGCGGCTCCCGTTAGAGGGCTGGCTGGACGAGCCGATCGAGATTACCGACCCGGCAGACATGCAGAGAATCGCGCGGATAAGGCGCGCCGTCTTCGGCGGCATGGACGATCAGCCGCTGAAGCACCTTGGTGAGGCACAGACCTGCTATGTCATCAAGAACTGGGCATCGTTCGCCGGATCCTGGTGGATCTCTGACGACAGGGAAGCCATTCGACACGCAAAGTTCCAGAACATCATCACGCGCGAGACAATCGACATCGTCAGCATCGCGGTCGCAGACGGGGAGATCGACGCCGCCGAGGCCTTCAGCCTGATGCAGCAGATGGCAGCCTCCGACCGGCACCTGCGGCTACCAAAATCGGTCGACGACTTCCGGCGCTGATCGCCAAGCAGCTCTCCTCCGGCCGTCCCCTGCCCGGTTGTGCCCAGGACCGAGTAGATACGGATGGGTCCTGCTCGCCTCCGCCGGAGTTGAGCGGGCCGTGGCGGTGTAGGCGTATGACAACCCAGCGGCGTGCATACCTTCCGGTCAGGACGCAGGCGCCAGCAGGAGCCCGACCTCCACCGTGAAACCGCACGCTTGTCCGCGAGCCGTTTCCCGCCCTGCGCCCGTTCCACCCGATCTGCGGGTGGGTCAGCGGTTGAGGTAGGCGGCGAGGCCGCCGAGGTCCTCGTCGGCGATGAACGCTGAGCGCACGTTGAGGATGGCTTCCTCGGCGTGGGCGAGGCAGCCCCACGCCGAGTCGCCCCAGGGGTCGGCGACCTTGAGCTCGGCGGGTGCGGTGCATCCGTGGCTGCCGCCGAGCTGGCAGTGCTTCGGGTGTGGGGCGCTGGCGTGGGTGGCCGCGGCGGCGCGCATCTGGGCGGCGAGTGCGGTGGCGGCGGTGGCGCGCAGCTCCGCCTCGGCGCGCAGCTGCTGTTCCGCGCGCACCGCCCTGGCCAGCTCGGCCCGGGCCGCTTCGGCGTGCGCTTCGGCGCTTTGCCGGGCCTGTTCGCTGTGGTGGCGTTCGATGGCCAGGGCCGCGGTGCCGGCGAAGACCCGGGTGAGGGCGAGGTCGCTGTCCTGCGGGACGCGGGGGATGCGGTGGTACATGGCGAACGTGCCCAGCAGGCTGCCGTCGCGGGCCAGGATGGGCGTGGACCAGCAGGCGCCGAGACCGGCCCGCCCGGCCAGCTCCCGGAAGTCGTCCCACAACGGGTCGGTGGCGATGTCGGTGACGATGACCGGTTCGCGCCGGTGGGCGGCGGTGCCGCAGGAACCGATGCCCTCCCCGGTGGTGATCCCGTCGATGGCCTGGTTGTAGAAGTCGGGCAGGCTGGGTGCGGCGCCGTGGCGCAGCCGCGTGCCGTCCGAATCGGCGAGCAGAACGGAGACGAGCACCTCCTGCGGGGCGAGGTTCTCGATGCAGCGGGCCATCCCGTCGAGCACCTCGCCCAGCGGCGCCTGGCGGGCGATCTGTTCCAGCAGGGCACGGTGTTCGGCCATCAGCTGTTGCGCGTGCCTGACCTGGGTCGTCTCCACACCGATCACCAGGATCCCGGTCACGTCGCCGTTGGCGTCGCGACGCGGCTCGTAGGTGACGTCGAAGAACGTCTCCTGCTCGTGCGCGCCGACACCTCGCACGACCCGCACGTCCCGCTCAATGTGGGACTCGGCGCTGCGGTGGACCCGGTCGAGCGGGGCGAGGAGACTCCGCCCGGCCAGGTCGGGCCCCAGCTCGGCGAGCGGTGTGCCGATGCCCGCCCGTTCGTCGCCGATCACGGCGAAGAAGGCCGGGGTCGCCGCCTCGACCACGTGGGCCGGGCCGGCCAGCGACGCGAACACGGCGACGGACTGCCCGAACAGATCCCGCAGATCTCCCCGCGTGCTCCGCATGCTCTGCGTGATGCTCCGCGTGCCCTGCCTGACAGCCGCCGGATCCGCTGCGACGGATTGCAGCCCTGGGATCTCCGTCATGGTGTTGCTGCCTCTTTCTGGGGCTGCGAGGGATGCGTCGAGGGTGTGCCCGCCGGTGACGGATGGCCAGCGTACGGGGAAAGGAAACGATACTGCCGGGAAAGCCCGCCGGCGTGACGAGGGGCCGTGCCGGATCGGTGATCGCATGGTCACCGAAGGCGGGTGGGCGAAGGCGGCGGGCGGGCCGGGGAGTCGCTGATCCGCGGCTCTCCGCAAGGGGCCGACCCCTGTGCCGCGGAACACCGATTGGCGCAGATCAGGACCCCTGTTGCATACCGGAGTACCACGCCGGTATGCTCCTGTTCCACAGCGGGCCAGCGGGCGGGGAGGGCAGTACGGTGGGTGACGTTCTTCTGCCGTCCGACTTCGCCTGGATAGTTTCTCGTCGCACGGTCACACACCACCGCACGCCAAGGGGTGTCCTCTTCCGTCGCCGGCATGTCGACTTCGGCACCGTTGTGAGCGCCGCCTGTCCCGACCCCTTCACCACCGCACCCTGAGTTTTCCTCCTCGCGCACTGCACCCAGCGCGAGACACACCTCTTCTCTGATCCTCAAAGACATCCTCCCGGAACTGGTCGACATCGACGTCGGCACAGGCGTGCCCACGGCCGCTGGTGCTCTTCTTCGACGAGATCGATGCGCTGCAGGGGCAGAGCCTGCTGAGTGTTCTCAGCCAGTTGCGCAACGGTTTCCGTGGTCGCCCCAGCCATTTCCCTGCCTCGGTCGCGCTGTGCGGCCTGCGCGATGTCCGCGACTACGGGTCCGCCGCGGGTGAAAAATCATCGCGGCTCGGCACGTCCAGCCCTTTCAACATCAAACTGGAGTCGCTGCGGCTCGGGGACTTCACCGTGGACGAGGTGACAGAGCTCTACGCTCAGCACACGGCGGACACCGGGCAGGAGATCACCCCGGCCGCGGTGGCGAGAACCTTCGAGCTGACCGCCGGCCAGCCGTGGCTGGTGAACGCGCTCGCCCACGAGGTCGTCGTGAAGCTCGCGGTACCGGCCTCGGCACCGATCACCGTCGACCATCTGGAGCAGGCGAAGGAACGACTGATCCTCGCCCGGGCAACCCATCTGGACTCGCTCGCGGCCCGCCTTGCCGAGCCCCGGGTCCGCCGCATCGTGCAACCGTTACTGGCCGGTGATCTCGTTCAGCTCGACCCCTACGACGATGACCTCGCCTACGCTCGCGACCTCGGCCTCATCGCCACGAAGAATCCGGTGCGTATCGCCAACCCGATCTACCGGGAAGTCGTGGTCCGGGTCCTGACCGCCCAGGTCGAGGCCAACATCGTGGCGGATCCGCGCAGCTTCGTCCGGGCAGACGGCCGGTTCGACCTGCCGCTGCTGCTGCGGGAGTTCGCCGACTTCTGGGTCGAACACGGCGAGGCCCTCACCTCGACCGAGCACTACCACGAGGTCGCCCCGCAGCTTGTCCTGATGGGCTTTCTCCAGCGCGTCGTCAACGGCGGCGGCTTCGTGGAACGTGAGTACGGTGTCGGCGCCGGGCGGATCGATCTGCTGGTGCGCTGGCCGTACCCGGATCAGGAGGGCGGACGTCGCTGGCAGCGCGAGGCCCTCGAACTCAAGGTCTGGCACCCTGGCCGGGCGAACCCGCTGCCGCAGGGCCTGACCCAGCTCGACCGCTACCTCGACCGCCTCGGCCTCGACACCGGAACCCTCATCGTGTTCGACCGCCGGCCCTCCGCCCCCGACATCACCGAACGCACCGAACTGGACGTCACCACCACCCCGTCCGGCCGCCTGGTGACCCTCCTACGAGCCTGACCCGTCGCCACCAGACCGTTTGAGCAACGGTTCACGCGCCCGTGGCTCGCGGCTGTGCGCTGCTGTGATGGCCGTCCCCGACGGCCAACATCGGAGCCAGAATTACGATCATGAAAAGCAGCAGTGGGACGGCGAGCATCGCGGTGTGCAGGCCGAGCAGGGCGGACAGGGCGCCGACCAGGACGGGGCCGGTCAGCCAGCCGAGGTAGCCGAAGGTCGCGTAGGCCGCCACGGACGTCCCGGCGCCCTGACCGACCCGGGCCATCGCCGACATGCCGGACGGGTAGACGCAGGCCGCGCCCGTGCCCACCGCGGCGAACCCGAGGATGCCGGTGACGGTTCCCGCGCTGGTGGCGCCGGTCGCCAGGGCCAGCCCGAACAGGACGGCCGCGGCGCCGGCCAGCGTGCGCACGAGCCGGTCCGGCCCGAACCGGACAGCCGCACGGTCGCCGATGGTCCGGGTCGCCAGCATGCAGCCACTGAACGCCGTGTAGCCGAGGCCGGACACACCGGCGGCGGCCCCGGTCACCTCCTCGAGGTACAGCGCGCTCCAGTCGGCGGCGACGCCCTCGCACAGCAGCGACCCGAACGCCATCGCGCACAGCGCCACCGATGTCCGGGGCATCCTCCCGACTCGGGCCCGCGCGCCCATCCGCCCCGGCGAGCGCTCCGGTGCCGGGCGGCCGGGCCTGCGTGCGCGCGAGGCGTCCGGCGGGGGCGCGACGGCGGGTGGCGGTGAGCCGTCCGGCCTGGGCGGGCCGTTCAGCGGACGCGGGACGGCCGGGATCGGGTCGGTGGTGGGAATCGGGTCGGTGGGGAGCATGGCCAGGGTGGCGGGCAGGATCGTGGCCAGGGAGAACGCGCCGACGCCGACGATCTGGGCGGCGAGGGGGATGTCCAGGCCGGCGCAGGCCGAACCGACGCCGGCGCCGAGCAGCGCGCCGCCGGCCCAGGCGGCATGGGCCGAGGTCATGATCGGACGGCCGTAGTGTCGCTCGACCTGGGCGATCTGGGTGTTCAGGGCGACGTCCAGGGCGCTGCTGGCCGCACCCCACAGCGCGATGGCCACGAACAGTTCACCGATGTTGCCGGCGATCGGGACCAGATTCCAGACCGCGCAGGTCAGCACGAGCGTGGCGCGCACGACCACGCGGCTGGCGAACCGGCCGAGCAGCCGTCCGGTGAGCCAGATGGTCGCGACCGCGCCGAACGGCGCGCCGAGCAACGCCGCCCCGAGGGCACCGTCCGACAGACCCAGGTCCGCGCGGACATCGGGAATCCGCGGCGCCCAGCAGCCCGCCAGCAACCCGAACGCCACCATGGCGATCATGCAGGCGACCCGGGCCCGCCGCGGTGGCACGTCCGCCGGCACTGTGGTCCTCGCCCTCCTCCGGATCGGCAACGTGACGTTTCCCGCGTCCGGGGACCTGGTGACCCAGGTACGGGCGTGTGGGCTCGCGGCTCGGGCAGACTTGGACGGTGGCTGACGACGACGCGTACCAGTTGCTTGACGATCCGTACCAGTGGCTCGAGGACGTTCTCGGCGATGAGGCGCTGACCTGGGTGCGGGAACGCAACGCCGAGACGTCCGCCGAACTCGCCGAATCCGACCGGTTCACCGCGCTTCGGGGCGAGATCCGCGAGGTGCTGGACGCCGACGACCGTATCCCCTACCCGGTGCGCCGCGGCGAGCATCTGTACAACTTCTGGCGGGACGCGGCGCATCCTCGTGGTCTGTGGCGGCGCACGACGCTCGCCTCCTACCGCACCGCCGAGCCCGCGTGGGAGATCGTGCTCGACGTGGACGCGCTCGGCGCCGCCGAGGACGAGAACTGGGTGTGGCACGGCGCGCAGGTGCTGCGGCCCGGTTACCGGCGGGCGCTGGTCAGCCTGTCCCGCGGCGGCGCGGACGCCAGCGTGATCCGCGAGTTCGACCTGGTCGACAAGGCCTTCGTGGCCGACGGTTTCACCCTGCCCGAAGCCAAGAGCTCGGTGGGATGGATCGACCTGGATCGGATCTACGTCGGCACCGATCTCGGCGAGGGAACGCTCACCGCGTCCGGATATCCGCGGCTGGTGAAGGAATGGCGGCGCGGCACGCCCCTTTCCGAGGCCGTCACCGTGTTCGAGGGAAAACACGAGGACGTCTCGGTCAACGCCTACCATGATCCGACCGAGGGCCACGAACACGACATCATCCACCGCAGCATCGACTTCTACCGGGACGAGACCTACCTGCGCACTCCGTCCGGGCTGGTCCGACTCGACGTCCCCGACGACGCGCACAGTTCGATCCACCGCACCTGGCTGCTCGTCACCACCCGCTCGCAGTGGTCCGTGGACGGGAATGTCTATCCGTCGGGCGCGCTGCTCGCCCTCGACCTGTCCGCCTTCCTGACCGGACGGCGCGATTTCGACGTCCTGTTCGCCCCGGACGAGCACACCTCACTCGAATACCACACGTGGACGCGCCACCATCTGATCATCGGCACCCTGCGGGACGTCCGCACCGAGCTGACGGTGCGCACCCCCGGGCCGGACGGCTGGACGAGCACTGTGCTGACCGGTCTCCCGGACACCGGCGCGGTCTACATCAGCGACACCAACCCGGACGACGATGACGAGTACCTGCTCACCGCCAGCGGCTACCTGCAGCCCGCCACCCTCTACCGCGCCGAGCTCACCCCCGCGTCCGGCGGGCAGCCGGAGATCCTGAAGCAGGCGCCGGCGTTCTTCCCCACCGACGGGCAGAGCGTCCACCAGTATTTCGCGGTGTCCGACGACGGCACCCGCGTCCCCTACACCGTCGTCGGCCCGAGCCACACGCACACCCCGACCGGCGACGTCCCGTCGGACGAGCCCGGGAACGCCGCGGCTGGCGGACCGACACTGCTGTACGGGTACGGCGGTTTCGAGGTCTCGCTGACCCCGGGATACAGCGGAACGATCGGTCGTACCTGGCTCGCCCGCGGCGGTACCTATGTGGTCGCGAACATTCGCGGCGGCGGGGAGTACGGCCCCGACTGGCATCAGGCTGCGCTGCGAGAGAACCGCCTGCGCGCCTACGAGGATTTCGCCGCCGTCGCCCGGGATCTCGTCGCCCGCGGCATCACGACACCGCGCCAGCTGGGCATCGAAGGCGGTTCCAACGGTGGACTGCTGATGGGCGTGATGCTCACCCGGTATCCGGAGCTTTTCGGCGCCGTCGTCTGCTCGGTGCCGCTGCTGGACATGCGCCGCTATCATCTGCTGCTGGCCGGCGCTTCCTGGGTGGCCGAATACGGCGATCCGGATGATCCCGACGACTGGGCGTTCATCAGCGAGTACTCGCCCTACCAGAACGCGCGCCCCGAGCACCGTTATCCGGCCACGCTGTTCACCACGTCCACCCGCGACGACCGGGTCCACCCCGGGCATGCCCGTAAAATGGTGGCCCGGTTGCGGGAACACGGCCAGAACGTCCGCTACTACGAGAACATCGAGGGCGGCCACGGCGGTGCCGCCGACAACGAGCAACTGGCACACGTCTCGGCGTTGACGTACGAGTTCCTCTGGCGCACCCTCGCCGCGACCGAGGCGCACTGAGCACCGAGGCGCACTGAGCATTCCCTGTGGCTCAGCCCGCCGATCCCTGGCTACTCCGGGCGGATCACCAGACAGCTGCTGGTCGCGGTGGCGTACAGCTTGCCGGCGGCGTCGGTGATCCGTCCTTCGGCGAGGGCGGTGCGCCGACCGAGATGGGTGACGCTCGCCTGCGCGGTGACCGGGCCGGTCCGCGTCGTCACCGGCCGCAGGAACTTCAACGCCAGGTCAAGGCTCGTGTAGAACACCCCGGCCGGCAGAAGGGTGTGCACGGCGCAGCCGCAGGCCGAATCGAGCAGGGTCGCGAGGACACCGCCGTGCACCGTCCCCAACGGGTTGTAATGAAACTCCTGCGGTGTCAGTTGGAACGTGGCGGTGCCTTCGGCGAAGGAGACCCCATCGAAGTCCAGCGTCTTCGTGATCGGCGGCGGCGGGATCGCGCCGTCGCGCATCGCCGTGAAGATCTCCACCCCGCTGAGGTCCGCGCCGGCGGCGAGGATCGCACCCGGATCCTCCCAGGTGAACGTGCGCTGCCGGGGCCGGTCGCCGCCCGGTGTCGGCGCCGAACCAGCCATGTCGGACGCTGTCGTCATACCGCCCACGCTAGCCGAGCGGCCCGGCGCGGGCGGTGGGGCGCGGGACGCGGGTGCGGGGTGCGGGGTGCGGGCGGCGGGCGGCGGGCGGCGGGGTGCGGGCGGCGGGCGGCGGGTGGCCAGTAACCCGGCGCGCTATCTACCGGTGAGGAACCCGCACCCAGGCGGGTCCGAGCCAGGCCCCCGGCCGGGGGCCGGAACGGTGTGCGGATGAGACTCGAGCGCAGTCCTGCCGTGGCGGATCAGGTGGGCCGGCTGGCCGCCGCCGCGCTGCTGGCCATCAGCGGCTACATCCACTTCGACCTCTATCGGGACGGCTACCGGGTCATTCCCAGAATCGGCACGATGTTCCTGATCCAGGAAAGCGGCTCGTTCGCGGTGGCCCTCCTGCTCATCATCAGCGGATCGTTCGTCCTGCGCCTGGCCGCGGCCGGGCTCGCGGGCGGCGCGCTGGTCGGCTTTGTTCTGTCGCGAACAGTGGGTGTCTTCGGCTTCACCGAGCGCGGCCTGAACCCAGCACCCGACGCCCTGAACAGCGTTCTCGCCGAGGTTGGCGTCCTCGTGATCCTCACCGCCCTGCTCGTGCCCGCCGCCCTGCGCTGGCGCCGCCACCGCATCGCGACCGCCGCTGCCAGCCTTCCCACCCCGGCCTGACTGCCACGCCGCTTTTGATCTTCATCTTCTTTGATCTTCGCGGAGCAGGCCGGGAGGCCGTCAACATCGTTGATTATCTTGGTGGCGACAGCCGGATCGTCACCAAGCAGCACCTGATCGCGCCAGGTGGTGACGAGTGAGGTCCGCGGCCCAGATGCCGAGGGTCGTTCGGCCTCACGCCGAGGGTTGTTCAGAAAATTCGGCCCTCGATTCCCGAACAAGCCTCGGCATGCCGGCCAAGGACGACGTTCGCCGCCTCTCCCCCGGGTGATCGTCCCCTCTCCCCCGGGTTATCGCCGGCTCCCCCGGGTTATCGCCGGACGCCGCGCGGTCAGGCCCGCCAGATACCGGACTGTCCCGTCGGCGCCTACCTCGGTCACTCGCAGCGTCCATACGCCCGCCGCGGTGCGGTGCGACCCGGTGCGGTGCGGTGCGACCCGGTGCGGTGCGGCCGCGCCGGCGGCCCATGGTTCCCTTCCGCACACCGAGGCAGAAAAAAGTGCCTTCTTCCGTGGTTTCGCGGTGCCACGCAGACTCGGGGCACGCACAGGCGTGACCGGCAGCAGCCTTCACCGAGCACCGCACCAGGAAAGGACGACGATGACCGTCGAAGCCCCACCTCTCGACGAGACCTTCTCCCTGCCCGCCGACACCGAGCGCCTTGACCGGGCCGTGGTCGCGCTGCGGGAGCACGGCTACACCGTGCACGTCGTCGACACGGTCGAGCAGGCCCGCGAGCTCGTCGGCGGACTCCTGCCGACCGATGGGCAGAGCATCTTCACCGCGTCCAGCGAGACACTGCGGGTGTCCGGCATCCTCGCCGACATCGACGAATCCGGGACGTACACCTCGGTGCGGGCCAGCGCACCGCCGCCCGGTGAGGACGTCTACGCCACGATCCGGCTCGGAGCCACCCCCGACGTGGTCGTCGGCAGCGTGCACGCGGTGACCGAGGACGGCGCGCTCGTCGTCGGCTCGGCCAGCGGCAGCCAGTTCGCGCCGTACGCCTCCGGGGCACGCCGGGCGATCTGGGTCGTCGGCTCGCAGAAGATCGTCGCCGATGTGCCGACCGCGCTGCGCCGCATCCGCACCTACAGCCTGCCCCGGGAGCACCAGCGGCTGAACGACCTCTACAACCAGGGGTCGTTTCTTGGCCGGTACCTGATCCTGGAGCGCGAGGCCTTCCCGGACCGCGGCGTCGTCGTTCTCATCCGCGAGACCATCGGCTTCTGAACACCCCGAGCAGCAAACCCTGAACAGATCCTTCCGAACAGAGCACCCTGAGTCACGTACGCCGAGTCGGATGCGCCGGGTCAGGTGTGCGGAGTCAGTCCTCGGCGGAGGCCTGGCGGGCGTCGTAGCGCCGCCGGGCCTCGTCGATGCCGTCGATGTTGCGCTGGGCCCAGTCCAGCAGGGACGACACGGTCTCCAGCATCGCCCGGCCCATCTCGGTCAGTTCGTAGTCGACCCGGGGCGGCACCTGCGGATACACGGTGCGGGTCACCAGCCCGTCGCGTTCGAGCACCCGCAGCGTGCTGGTGAGCATCCGCTGGTTGATACCGGGCAGGCAGCGTCGGATCTCGGAGAAGCGCCGGGGGCCACCGCTGATCTCGTTGACCACGGCCACCGACCACTTGTCGCCGACCCGGTCCATCACGGTTCGGACGCGGCAGTCCGCATCGGCCACCGGCTGCACCACCTTCAGCGCGGACAGCTCCTCGTCGCTGAATCGGCGCCGGTTGTCGGCTACTGTCACAGCCACCTCCCGCACCCCACGTCACCCGTCTGCGACGTACTCTACGTTTCCCATCGGACGTATCAGCATGGTTCAGGCCCGCGGACGAGAGGCGTCGGAGATGCGGACCCGAGCCGGCCGTGGGCGACTCGCCGCCCGTACCGTCGCTCATCCGTGACGCGCTCCCCCGGCACACCAGAAACAAATGTTGCCGAAACATGTCCGGCCCTTTTCACCGATATCAGGAAGGATTGCCGGGTCGCCGGTGCGGGGTTAGCGTCGGGCGGACCGATGCGGCCGACGCCGCACCCTGTGCAGAGGGGGCAACGGTGACCATCATCCATACCGCGCCTTTCGAGGTCCGCCCGGCCAGTCCCGTCCTCGGCGCCGAGATCGTCGGGGTGAACCTGGCCGACGGAGTCGACGACGCCACCGCCGAGGCGCTGCGCGCGGCCTTCTGGGCGCACAAGGTGCTGGTGTTGCGCGGGCAGCATCTCTCCCCCGACGCCCATGTGCGGGCCGTGCGGATCTTCGACGAACCGTTCGACCACCCCAGCTGGCTGCACCGCGACGCCGACAACCGGCTGGTCTACGTCTTCGATCTCGAGAAGGCCGGTACGGCCTCGACCTGGCATGTCGGCGGTACCTGGCGCACCTCGCCGTTCCACCTGGAGTCGCTGACCTACCAGGTGGTGCCGGCCATCGGCGGGCGCACCCTGTGGGCGGATCTCCAGGCGGCCTACGACAGCCTGTCCGAACCATTCCGCGAGCTGCTCGAATCGGTCAACGCCGTCTACAACGCCTATCCCGGTGACGGCACCTACAACCGGCCACCCGTGACCGAGACGGTCGAACATCCCGTGGTGCGCACCCACCGTCACACCAGCCGCAAGGGGCTTTTCCTCAGTTCCTCGGCGCTGCGGCTGACCGGTGGTATCAGCGCGGCCGAGGGCGAGGCGCTGCTGCCGTTCCTGCTTGCCCACGCCGCCTCCCCGAACCACACGGTGAGCTTCGGCTGGCAGCCCGGCGATTTCGTCCTCTGGGACAACCTGGCCACCTGGCATTACGCGGTCAACGACTACGACGGTCCACGGGTCTATCGCAAGGTCATCGGCGGCTGATCCACCCGCCGACCGTCCGGCAGGCGGGTCAGGTACGCAGGCACCTTCACGAGCAGGGAGAACGGCTGTGGCCCAGACGACGAGCGCCCAGTACGCCAGCCCCACCGACGTCGCCACGTTTGGCGCGTACACCATCAACCAGGACCCGGCGGATCCACGGCCGTTGTACCGCTTCACCGGACGGCTCACCGCGGACGGTTCCAGCGGTTACCGGGCCGAACCGGGGCGCTATCACGTCTACGCCGGCTGGTTCTGCCCGTGGGCGCAGCGGGTCACCCTGCAGATAGCGTTGAACGGACTCGAGAACGTCATCGGCGTCTCCTATGTCGACAACAGCCGGGACGCCCGCGGCTGGGCGTTTCGGGAGACCTACGGCCCGGACCCGGTGAACGGCTTCACCCTGCTCCGCGACGCCTACGAGGCGACCGAACCCGGCTTCGACGGCCACGTCAGCGTGCCCACCCTGTGGGACCGTCAGACCCATCAGGTGGTGAGCAACGACTACACCACCCTGGGCATCGACCTCGCCACCCAGTTCACGGCATGGTCCAACGGCGCCGACCTCTACCCCGAGCACCTGCGCGCCGAGATCGCCGAGCTCGACGCCTGGGTCGGCCCGGCGGTGAACCGCGGCGCGCACCGGGCCGCCCACGACGAGACGGCCCGCACCGCCCTGCTCGACGCGTTCGCCCGCCTTGACCACCGGCTCGCCGACACCCCGTACCTGGTCGGCGGCCAGCTCACCGAGGCGGACCTGCGGCTGTGGGTCACCCTGGCCCGCTACCCCGGCCGCGCGGACGAGCAGGAGCGTCGCGACCACCCGAACCTGTGGGCCTACGCCCGCCGCCTCTACCAACTGCCCGCCTTCCAGGCGACGACCGACTTCACCACCTTCGCCGACCCCACCATCCCCCCGGGCTGGAACACCCGCACCGCGGCCTGACCACACAGGGCTGACCACAGCGGCCCGGAGCTGCCCGCCGGCAGCTGAATTGCTGCGCATAGTTCTGGTTCACGTACCCTTCGACGTACTGTCCGACGGCTGGCACCGCAGAGACCGCTGGCATGGCTGTACCGCTGGCACCCGTGTGTCCGTGTCCGTGTCCGTGTCCGTGTGCGTGCGGCGGGGAGCACGAGTGGATCAGACGCGGATGGTCTGGGCGGGGCGGATGACCAGCTCGGGAATGTTCAGCCGCAGGGGAGCGGCCAGCACGTGCAGGACCGCGTCGGCGATGTCCTCCGGGCGGGCGAGGTGGTTCTCGTACGCGGCCTGCGCGGCGTCGAGGATGTCCTGCGGGATGCGTTCGCCCGGGGCGACGTTTACGTTGGTGCCGGCGAGGCCTCCGAGGGCGGTGACGGTGTCGGCGGTGAAGTTGCGCACGACGTTGGTCGCGATCGCGCCGGGGAGCACGGTGGTGATGCGGATGTCGTCGGCCTCGAGTTCCTGGCGCAGGCCTTCGCCCAGGTAGCTCACGGCCGCCTTGCTCGCGCCGTAGACGCCGCCGTCCGGGCGTTGCGCCGAGGTGGAGGAGATGTTGATGATGCGACCGCCACTGCCGGTGCGGCGCATGGCCGCGATGGCGGCCTGGCAGCCGGTGAGCAGGGCGAGGACGTTGAGCTCGAGCATCTCCCGGGCCGCGGCGGGAGTCTCGTCGAGGATGGGGCGGTTGCTGGCGATGCCGGCGTTGTTGACCATCACGTCCAGCCGGCCCGCCCGGTCGGCGACCTGGTCGACCAGCGCCGTGAGGGCGTCGGCGTCCCGGATGTCGAGGACGGTGGTGGACGCCGTTCCACCGGCCGCCGTGATGCGGGCGGCCGAAGCCGCCATCGGTTCGGGGGTTCGTCCGATCAGGTGAACCGCCGCGCCGGCGGTTCCCAGGGCTTCGGCGATCGAGCGGCCGATGCCGCTGGACGCTCCGGTGACGATCGCGGTCCAGCCACGTAGCGTCGAGCCGTTCATGCACGTCCCCCAGGAGTAAGATGCGAGCAATCATTCGCGTTTTGACGTCCGCAGAATACGAGCTTTCGCTCGCATTGGTCAAGGGAGGGTGAGCTGGTGACCGCACGTGGTCTGGCGGCCGAGTCGGGTCCGAGGCGCCAGGAGCGCGGGCGCCGCCGCGCCGCGTCGATTCTGGACGCCGCCGAACTCGCGATCAGCGAGGCCGGCTACGACGCGGTCACGACGAACCTGATCGCGGCGCGAGCGGGAGTGTCGCCAGGGTCGCTCTACCAGTACTTCGCCAACAAACAGGCGATCGCCGCGGCCCTCACCCAGCGCTACCTCGAGCACCTGGCGGCCACGGGCGCCGGTCTGTACACCGGCCCGGCCGCCGCCACCATCTCTGGACTCGCCGCGCTGCCCACCACCGACATCATCGACAGCGTCGTCGACCCCGTGCTCACCCTCACCCTCACCCACCCCGCGGCGCGGGCCCTGCTGGCCGGAGCCGGTCTCTCCCCCGAGCTGGCCATCGCCACGAAGGCGCTGCACACGGCGATCTGCGACCGGGTCGACGCGCTGATCGGCGAGATCGCCCCGCAGCGCACCGACGCCGCCTGCCACCGCGCCGGCACCGTCACGTTCCAGATCTTCGCCGGCGTGCTGCCACTCATCGCCGTGGCGGCACCCGAGGACCGCCCGGACCTGGTCCGCGAGCTCAAGGCCGCCCTCGGCGGTTACTGGGACATCCTGCGACGAGAACCCGGCGTCAGCGGGCCCGCCGACGCCGCTCCCGCTCCCGCCGCGAGTCCCGGCTCCGTCCTCGATGCGGTTTCCGACCATCCGAACGGGATCAGGCCGTAGCCTCGTCGCACACCAGATGGTCATGCGGGGAGGGACGTGCGGTGGCTGACGCCGACGATGTGTGCCGGCTGGCGCTGGCGTTGCCGGGGGTCGAAGAAGTCCATAGCGAGGGCTTCGACTTCCGGGTGGGCGGCAAGGGGTTCGTCTGGTCGTATCCGGAGCGCCGGCCCGGGCAGCCGCGGCGGATTCGCACCGACGTCGCCGTGCTCTACGTCGGCGACGAGGCCGAGAAGCAGGCGCTGCTGCGCGGCGAACCCGAGCTGTTCTTCACCGCACCCGGCTACGACGGCTTCCCGCTGGTGATGTGCCGGCTGGCCGCGGTGGGCGTCGACCGGCTGACCGAACTCGTCACCGATGCCTGGCGGATGCGCGCCCCGGCCGAGCTGACCGCCGAGACCGCATAGTGGCCACGGCCCCTTCCGTTTCCGTCATGTCATAGCCGGGCGAGCAGCTCGGCCTTCTTCGCGGCGAACTCGGCGTCCGTGAGCACACCGCGTTGGTGCAGCTCGCCCAGCCGGTCAAGGGTCGCCAGGATCGCCTCCGCGTCCGCCCCTGCGGCGGCAGGTTCGGACGCCAGGGTGGGTTCGGGTGAGGCGGCGGGCTCGGACGGTGCGGTGGGCCCGGGTGTCACGAGTGGCGTGGGGGCTGCCGGGGAGAGGCTGTCCACGGTGAAGGTGCCGTGCTGGCTGGTGAACGACAGTGTTCCTGGCCGGCCACCCTGCTGCTGTTGGACGCCGCCGACCCGATGGTCACCGGTGTCGTACACGCTGACCGGTCCGTCATCCCGCTGGACGGCGAGCCGTCGCATGGCGGGGAAGACCGCGTACCGCGCGCCGTTCTGGCTGCCGCTGGCGCTGGGTCGCCCCAGCTCACCGGGCCACCAGCCATCCCCCGTCGAGAACGGGAACGAAGACGGGAACGGGGCTGGGGAAGGAAACGAGGACGGAGCCCACGACGATGGGGCTGGAGATGCGGGCGGGGTCGAAGTCGTGGTGTGGGGCGCGAACAGGTCCGGGCTGGCCAGCAGGGCCGCGAGGTCGGTGGCGAGGCCGCTGACCCTGGCCTGTAGGGCAGTGTCGAACATGTCACCGACCATGGTCATGCCGCCGGCCATCCACTGCCCGCGTCCGCCGAGGTCGGGATGGGTGAACTGGGCCTGCGTGCCGTTGCCGGCCAGCACCGCGGCCAGCAGCGTGCGCACCGCCTCGACGCTGACGTCGTAGCGGTGCGCGAGGTCCGCGACGGCCCGCTGGCCCTGGCTCGTCGGCTCACTCATAGCCCGTCCCCTCCTGCGCTCGGGTTCCCCGTCGCAGACTAATCCGACGATCGGACGGGCGGCAGGCGTCTGCGGACGGGGCCAGCTCAGGCACGCAGAAGGGCGAGGGAGCGGCTGGCGCTGTCCGGAGACACAGCTACCTGGGGTGCCAGCCGCGACCACGACAGCTGTGGCAGGTTCCCCGTCGAACCGAGCCGTTCGACATCCACTGGGCCACGCCGTCTCCACCGCATGTGCGACACCGCCTCTTCGTAGGATCGTTCTTGATGGCCCTGATTTTCTCTCTCCGCTGCCTGGCACCCACGGAGGCGAGGGCAACGATGATCCCCGCGACGATTCCAGCGGGCGGGCTTCCGGTGAAGGCCGCTACCGCGGGGCCCACAAAAAACGCCAAGACAACATACATTTCGAACTCCAGGATCGGGACCGCCGCAGCAGGTCGAGGTCCTCGGCGCAGGGCTGTCACGGGCCACCCTGCCCCCTACGCCGAAGTCGTTATGCTGCCGCCTCTGGTCATTGAAGCGTCAGCACGGGGATGGTTTACCGCCCGCGCCCGGGCGGTGGATCGTCGTGCTGGCCACTCTGCCAGTGGTCACGCCCTTGGCCTGGAGCCTCAGGGGCTTTCCCGGCTCCACAGAAAAATTGGAGATGGCCTGGAAGGTCCCGTCGTTCTGCGTCGCGATACGCCGCACCTGCGGATCATTCGAGTCCGGGTTGAAGGTCACATCCAGCCCTTCGCTGGGGCCGAACCCTGATCCCGCGTAGGTAAAACTCCAATCGTCGGGTTCGGCCAACACACAGTGGATCTCGGCCGGGCCGGCAACCGCTCTTCCCTCCTGGACGAACTTTGTGCTCGCGGAGCGATCCGACTGCTCTCCCGTCGCCTCGACGGAGACGGTACCCGTGTGTTCGACGGGAAGAACAGTCCTGGCGGTGAAAGCGCCCTTCCCGTCGGCTGTCGCACCTACACCCTGGCCATTGCCGTTCGGTAGCGAGTAGTCCACATGGACACGCTCACCCGGCGCGAACCCCGATCCCATGATAGGACAGGCCGCGCCCAGAGGGTTCCTGGGTGCACAGCCGGCGACGAGTTTCGCCGAGCCACCGCCACCGCCACCGCCACCGCCACCGCCGGACAGAAGTACGTTGCGGGTCTGCTGTCCAACAACGCCATCGTGGGTCAGCCCGTGCTTCTTCTGAAAGTCAACGACATTGGCCGTGGTAGCAGCGCCGAACCGGCCATCCACCACCTGGTTCGAGTAGCCACGGTCGTGCAGGGCCTGCTGCAACGCCGCCACACAGTTTCGGCCGTCGACCGGATCCTCTTCTTTCGGATGAAGTGTGGGGCAGCCGGCAAGGCCGGCCTGGGCCGAGTCGTTTCCCGTCGGCCCTCCATCTACCGGCCCATCCCCTATCGGGCCGCAGGCAGACAGCGCCACCGATACGAGCACCATCGCGACGCATGCGACCGCCAACCGACACCAGCCCCACGCCACAATACCTACCCGGTGCATATCGATCTCCCCCGCACAGCGTGTCTATTCGTGCGTGACGGTAGCCTCCACGACCGACTCGTGGACATACGGTGGCCACCGAAGGTTTTTCGCAACGGAGTGCAGGCGGGGCCGTAGTCTGTGGCCCTACGGATCATCCGGCCGAAGCCTCGGCGCCTTCGGCTGTCGCTGTTCTGTCCGCGCCGCGCCCACGCGTTCGCGGACAGGCTGGCACGGGGGAGGCTGAGACGTGAGTGGTCTGTTCGAACGGGACGGCGAGTTGAAACGTATCGAGGAGGTTCTCGCCGCGACGGCGCGGGGCCAGGGGGCGACGCTACTCGTGGAGGGTGCCGCCGGAATCGGTAAGACCGCGCTGCTGGGGGCCGTCCGGGAGCTCGCTGCCAGTCGCGGCGTACGCGTCCTGTCGGCGACCGGTGCCGACCTGGAGCGGGAGTACGCGTTCGGCATTGTCCGCCAGCTTCTCGAACCGGTCCTGCGACGAGCTGACCGACAGCAGCGCCAGGAACTTTTCGCGGGCGCGGCGACACTGGCCGAGCCGGTCCTCATGGAACGGGCGGACGGCACCGCGGGCACGCTGGGTGGCATCCTTTATGGCCTGTTCTGGGCATGTGTCAACCTGGCCGACCATGCTCCGCTCCTGCTGACCGTGGATGATGTGCACTGGGCGGACGAGGCGTCTCTGCGCTTCATCTCCTATCTGGCCCGGCGCACGCTCGATCTTCCCGTGCTCCTGCTGCTCGCGGCCCTCCCGATCAGTAACACCGACTCTGATCTGGTCGTCGGCAGCGCGCTGGCCGGGCTACGGTTGGAAACCCTCAGGCCGAACACGCTCAGCACCGAGGCGGTGGGAGAACTCGTCCGCGAACAGTTGTCTCCTGATGCTGATGATGAATTCTGTCGGGCGTGTGCCCATGCCAGCGGCGGAAACCCGTTTCTTCTCGCCGAAGCGTTGAACGCGCTGCGGGCCGACGATGTCCGACCGGCAGCAGCCGAGACCGGCCGGCTGGACACCCTGCGAGCGGAGAACATCTCACGCGCCCTGCTGGTCCGCCTGGCTCGGCTCGGTCCGGACGCGGCCCGCATGGCACGCGCGGTCACTGTTCTCGGCCCCGACGCGATGCTCTGGCACGCCACGAGTCTTGCCAGCCTCGAGGAGACCCGCGCGGCGAGCGCGGTCGACGCACTCGTCCGCGAGGGGATACTCGTTCCTGGCCAGCCCCTGACGATCGTCCATCCCCTCATTCGGACCGCCATCTATTCGGACACGGACAGGTCCCAACGCGCCCTCGCTCACAAGCGGGCCGCGCGGCTGCTCCAAGCCGGCATGGCCCCAGCCGAGCGGATCGGCACACACCTGCTCAACTGCGAGCCTGCCAATGACCAGTGGGTCGTCGCCGGGCTACGTGCGGCAGCGGCCGAGGCACTGGCGCGAGGCGCTCCCGAACCAGCCGCGGTCCTGCTGGAGCGAGCGCTTGGCGAACCCCCGGTGGCCGAGGCGCGTAGCGGCCTGTTGCTGGAGGCCGGTCTGGCCCTGAGGATGGCGAACCGCGCCGATCGCGCGGCAGCCGTGATGCGTGAGGCTCTTGAGCTGACCACCGACCCTTCCGCCCGGACCGAGATCGCGCTCAGCCTCGGAGCGCTGATGACAATGCTCGGCCGGGGCAACGAAGCCGTGGCGATCCTGGGACGAGTCCGCTCGAGCGGACTGCGCGACGAACCCAACCTGTCGCGTCGTCTGCTCGTCGGGATCGCACTCGCCGATCTGCTCGCCGGCCAGTCGGTCGAGTCGTGGCTCGACCGACTCGACCAGCTCACCGCCCGTGGTATCGCCGGCGAGACGGAGGATCGGGTGGCCCAGGCGACAGTGGCTTTCGCCGCGGCCGCCGTCGCGGACCGCTCCGCGGCGCAGGTGGCCCGGCTGGCCAGTGACGCCGCGGCTGGCCTGCTTCCCGCTGGCCGACAGCACGCGCGCGACCGGTTCATCATCGTAAGCCTCGCCGGCCCCGCGTTGGCCATCGCCGACCGCCTCGACCCAGCCCTGGCGCTGTTCGCCACCGGCATCGAGGCCGCACAACGGGATGGCGACGCGGCCGAGTTCGCCTACCTGTCCATCATGCGTTCCCACACCGCGTTGTACGCGGGTCGGATACTCGATGCCGAAGCCGACGCCCGCATCGCCCTGGACATCCACACCGACCGCGATGGCCAGACTCCCCTGGCCGTCGCGGTCCTGATCGACGCGCTCGTCGACAAAGGAGCGGTTGAGGACGCGCAGGCCCTGCTGACCTCCCGCCAGCTTGACGGACCGGTCCCGCTGGACATGCTCGCGGCACACTTCTTCCACGTCGCTCGTGGTCGACTACGCCTGCGTCAGCACCGCCCCCGGAACGCCCTCACGGACCTGCGTCTCTGCGGGGAATCCCTGATCACCTCCGGCTACACGAATCCAGGATTCGCCCACTGGCGGGCAGAAGCGGCGCTGGCGCACCACGCGCTCGGCGAACATGACGAGGCCCGTCGGCTCGCCGAGGAAGAGCTCGACCGCAGCCGACAGTTCGGCGCCGCCCGTGCCCTCGGTATCGCTCTACGGATCACCGGCCTCGTCACCGACGATCGCCAGCGCCGTCTCGAACAGCTCCGCGAGTCCGTCGCGGTACTGGAAACCTCACCGGCCCGGCTGGAGCGGGCCCGCTCCCGGATCGAGTACGGAGCCGCGCTGCGGCGCACCCACGCGCGCAACGAAGCCAAAGAACAGCTACGCCTCGGCTTGGACCTCGCCACCCGCTGCTCCGCGCGACCATTGGCCACCCAGGCCCGCGAGGAGCTGCGGGCTCTGGGCGTCCGCACCCGCAGTGCCGCTGTCGACGGGCCAGCGGCACTGACCGGCAGCGAGCGGCGCGTCGCGCTCCTCGCCGTCGGAGGTCTGACCAACGGCGAGATCGCGCAGGCCCTGTTCGTGTCCAGACGCGCCGTGGAACAGCACCTCACCAACACCTACCGCAAGCTCCGCATCGACTCCCGTCATGCCCTCGCTGAAGCGCTCGGGGAGGAAGACCCCGACCTCGGCCTCTCGCCCAGTGGGCTCTCCTGACGATGTCAAAGAAATGCGACCAGTGGCCTGGGCAGGCGGCCCTTGTCAGGCGCGCAGCAGGGTGATGGGACGACCGGCGGGGCTGGTGATCGCGGTGATGGCGGTGCGGTCGGTGATGGGCGGGGCGTCGGGGCGGCTGTCGAACACGACGAGGACGCCGTGGTCGAGGTCGAGACGGTCCAGGTAGCCGTCGAGCTGGCGCAGGCCGGCCGGCAGCGGGTCGGCCTGGCCCGTCCGGCGCACCTTCAGTTCCAGGGCCTCACGCTGCCAGCGCCGTTTCCCGTCGGACGACGTCCAGGGCCAGCGGATGAGCAGATCGATCCGGCCGCGACCGATGCCGTACTCGCGGGCCACATAGCCGCCGCCGTTCACGACACGCTGTAGGAATCCCATGAAGACAAGCTGCGCGGCCGCCTCAGGGTAGCGGCGGCCGGTCGCCAGGATCTCCCCGTTCTCCATCCAGAACTCGGCGAACTCACGGATCACACGGTCGACATCGAACCGGCCGTCGGGCCGCACGAACGTCCGCGGATCGGCGACCATCACGGTCTCGACGTCCTGCGCGAGAACGCGGGCGATGACCTCACGGTAGATCGGGTTGGCGATGCGCACGGGGCTGTCCGGGGCGATCAGTCCGAGGTCGCGGACATAGGTCAGCTCGTCGTCGTAGCCGTCCATGTTGACGATGGTGCCGGCGAGGACGGGTTCCAGTACGCGGCGAACCGGGGGTTCGGCCAACCGGGCGGTGAGCGAGTCCAGGTGGGTGGCACGGGCGAGGATCAGCCGTTCCTTCGCCTCGTCCAGATGCTCGGTGGTGATCGGGGCCGCGGCGGAGACAGCGATCTTCTCGATGGCCTCCCGGGCCAGGGCGTTGACCAACCAGGGTTGCCCCGTCGTCAGCTCGAACGCCCGGTCCAGCGCGCCCTCGGTGAACTCCTGCCCGGTTTCGGCGGTGTGCTGCCCATACAGCGCCCGCACCTCGTCCGGGGTGAAATCCCCCAGCCGCAGCGACTCGACCTTGATGTTGAACGGGCTGGACGTGCCGAGCCGGGCCGGATCGCCACCGGCGGCGCTCCGATAGTCGCGCACATCCCGCAGGCCACACAGGACGACCGACGCCGGGAATCCGCCGGGGCGCTGCGGGAAACCGGCACGGAGCTGGCGCAGCACACTGATCAGGCTCTGCCCGCGCAGTGCGTCGATCTCGTCCAGCAGCAGCACGATCGGCCGGGGACACGAGCGCGCCCAGGCTGTCAGAGCGACGGTCAGCAGCCCCTCGCCGGGTGCGTCCGGCCAGGGCGGCGGTCGGAGCTCGGCCGGCAGATGCAGCTCGGTCGCGACCCTGGCCTGCAGAAGAACCGCTCGCTGCGCGGCGGCGTAGTCGTCTTCGGCGATCTCACCGGTCTCGCAGGTGACGTGGACCGCGGCGTACCGCCCGCTGGCGGTCAGTTCCCTGGCCAACGCCCGCAGCGCGGTGGTCTTCCCCGTCTGACGCGGCGCGTGGACCACGAAGTAGCTCATCTCCGCGACCAGAGCGGGTGCTTCGGGGAGCCTGGACAACGCGGGAACCATGTAGTGAAGATCCGGCTCGCAGGGGCCCGCGGTGTTGAATCGGCGCACGTCAGGGCTCCTCCCCGTACCGCCAGTGTCCCGTGTCGGAGCCGGTCCCCTACCACCCTACGGCCGGTGCGCCGCCCGCTGGGACGCCTGCCGCGTTCGGTGACGGAATCCGGCGGCGATGCCGACGGGGATGCCATGCCAGGCTGGCCGGGATCGCCGGGTCGGGCCGCGGCGAGGCCCATCCGGGCGGCGTGACCCACCCGACGTCAGCCGAGCGCACCCGTCCTCGCCCGCCCCTGGTCGGCGATGCCCACGGCGCACGGCCACCGGCAGCCCACCGGACGGGGAAACAGCAGGTCACCAACCCGGAGAACAACCAACCCGGTGGGGTTTCCAGAAGCCGGCCGGAACGAAACGAATACCGGTGTGGCGACAGGCACAGACCAGCGGAGGGCCAGAAAGTGCGGGACCCGATGGTGGGGGCGCCGGGGCGGGACCTTCTACGCTGAATCGGTGTGCCGGATTTCCTTCGGGCGTGGGACGTCCGACAAGGCCGAGAAAACGGGCCCGTGGATAGCGTGACGTGCGCCGGCAGGTTTCTCGGCCGGTGCGCCGAGCCTGCAGCCGGGGCCGCGCACGCCAATGCCGGCAGCGGCATCACCATCGGGAGCGGAATGTGACACTAGTGCACGACACGCCGGCCGGGCACGCGGACCCGCCGGCAGATGACGCGCCCCCCAAGGCCCTGGGGTCGCTGCTGCACTACCTGCGGACGACGTCGCACAAGGACATCGCGGTGATGTACACCCTGACGTCTCTTGTCTACTTCGCGTTCGCCGGCGTGCTGGCCATGATAATCCGGGCCGAACTGGCCAGGCCCGGGCTGCAGTACATATCCAACGAGCAGTACAACCAGGTCTTCACCATGCACGGCACGCTGATGCTGCTGATGTTCGCGACGCCGATCGCCTTCGCGTTCGCGAACTATCTGATCCCGCTGCAGATCGGCGCGCCGGACGTGGCTTTCCCGCGGCTCAACGCGCTGTCGTTCTGGTTCTTCTTCTTCGGCAGCCTGACGGTCATCGCGGGCTTTCTCACGCCGAACGGCGCCGCGTCGTTCGGCTGGTTCGCCTACACGCCGCTGTCGAACGAGGCCTACTCGCCGGGGCTCGGCAGCGACCTGTGGCTGGTGGGTCTGACCGTCTCGGGTCTGGGCACCATCCTCGGCGCGGTCAACTTCATCACGACGATCCTGTGCCTGCGGGCGCCGGGTATGACCATGTTCCGGCTGCCGATCTTCACCTGGAACGTGCTGGTCACGTCCATCCTGGTGCTGATCGCCTTCCCGGTGCTGGCCGCGGCGCTCATCGCGTTGGAGTGCGACCGGAGGTTCGGCTCGCACATCTTCGACGCGGGCAACGGCGGGTCCGTCCTGTGGCAGCATCTGTTCTGGTTCTTCGGGCATCCCGAGGTCTACATCATCGCCCTGCCGTTCTTCGGGATCATCACCGAGATCCTGCCGGTGTTCTCCCGCAAGCCGCTGTTCGGCTACAAGGGTCTGGTGTACGCGACCATCGGCATCGGCGGCCTGTCGATCGCCGTGTGGGCGCACCACATGTACGTGACCGGGGCCGCGCTGCTGCCGTTCTTCTCCATCCTGACGTTCCTGATCGCGGTGCCGACCGGGGTCAAGTTCTTCAACTGGATCGGCACGATGTGGCGGGGGCAGATCACCTTCGAACCGCCGATGATGTTCGCTGTCGGCTTCCTGGTGACGTTCCTGTTCGGTGGCCTCACCGGTGTCCTGCTGTCCAGCCCACCGGTCGACTTCCACGTCAGTGACAGCTACTTCGTCGTCGGCCACTTCCACTACGTGGTCGCCGGTCTGCTGTTCGCCGGGTTCGCCGGAATCTACTTCTGGTTCCCGAAGGTCACCGGCCGGATGATGAACACCAAGCTCGCCAAGGTGCACTACTGGACGATGCTGGTCGGCTTCCACTCCACGTTCCTGGTCGACCACTGGCTCGGTGTGAAGGGCATGCCCCGCCGGTACGCCGACTACAGCGCGCAGGACGGGTTCACCACGCTGAACACCATCTCGTCGCTGGGCAGTGTGATTCTGGCGCTGTCCACCCTGCCGTTCCTGCTGAACCTCTACCTGTCGTACCGCAAGGGCCCCATTGTCACGGTGGACGACCCGTGGGGCTTCGGGAACTCGCTGGAATGGGCGACGTCCTGCCCGCCGCCGCGGCACAACTTCACCACCCTGCCGCGTATCCGCTCCGAGCGGCCGGCGTTCGACCTGCACTATCCGGAGCTCGCCGGCGACGTGGACTTCCACGCCACCCCCGAGTTCACACCGGCACCGAACAAGCGCGGGCTGAGTTCCTGACCAGCAGCGCCACAGTCACAGCAGCGCCACAGTCACAGAACCGCCCCGGTCACCAGATGGGACCGGGGCGGTTCCGCGTCCGGGCGGGGTCGGGCGCTGGCGCGGCCGGAACGGCGCCTGACAGACGGATCGGCCCCGGAGAAACGGTGTTCTCCGGGGCCGATCCGACAGTGCCGATATGCGGTTGTCCGCGCTCAGGGTGCCCCCGTCATCGCCGGGAGCGTCCCCGTCATGCGTCGTGCGTCGGGACGCCGACCGTCAGACCCTGACGTTCGAGTCGTGCGGCGGCGGCGTCTGGGGCGGGGTGGGAGGAACGTTGCCGGTGGCCGGGGCCACCCGCTCCTCGGGCGGTTCGACGGACAGGTGCGGGGTGACCCGGTCCAGCCAGCGCGGGAAGTACCAGTTCCGCTTCCCGATCAGGTGCATGAGCGAGGGCACCAGCATGGTCCGCAGGACGAACGCGTCCAGGAACACCGCGGACGCCAGACCCAGACCGAAGATCTTGATCTGCCGGCCCGGGGAGACCACGAACCCGAAGAACACCGCGATCATGATGATGGCCGCGGCGGTGATGATGCCGCCGGTCTCGGCCTGGCCGATGGTGATGGCCCGGCGGTTGTCGCGGGTGTGAATCCACTCCTCGTGCATCCGGCTGACGAGGAACACCTGATAGTCCATCGACAGGCCGAACAGGATGGCGAAGAGCATCACCGGAATCCAGGCGTCGATCGGCCCACCGGGCCCGCCGCCCAAAGCCTCCGATCCCCAGCCGTACTGGAAGATCCCCACGATCAGACCGAACGATCCGGCCGCGGCGAGCAGGTTCATCACCGCCGCCGTCAGCGGAACGACCAGACTGCGGAAGGCCAGCAGCAGCAGCAGGAACGACAGGCCGACCACGACGCCGATGAACAGCGGCAGCTTGCGGGACAGCACCTTGGCGAAGTCGACGTTGATCGCCGTCTCACCGTAGGTGTAGATGTGGTTCTGGGTGCCCTCGTACAGGGGTGGCAGGACATCCGAACGCAGATGACGAACCAGCGTGTAGGTCTTCTCCGACTGCGGTGACGTGGTCGTCTTGAACGAGACGAACGCGATCCCGCGGGCCAGCGGAAGCGTCGTGACACTGCCCGCGTCGATACCGGCCTGGCCGGACAGCGCCTTGGAGACCCGCTCCAGGTAGGCGTCGTCGGTGGCACCGGGCCCGCTCACCACCGCTTCGAGCCCGGAGTTGTAGCCGACCCCGAACTCGTCGGCGATCAGGTCGTAACCCGTGCGGGTCGTGGAGCTCTTCGGGTCGCTGCCCTGGTCGCTGGCGCCGAGCTGCAGGGAGAAGAACGGCACGGCCAGCGCCAGCATGATCGCGCCGGAGACCACGGCGACGAGGATCCGGTTCTTGCCGACGAACTCCGACCAGCGCGCCCAGAAACCGACCTGGGTGTCGCCGATGTACTCCCCGGCGCGCACGGCCGCCCGGTGCTTACGGGTGAGCACCTTCAGACCGAACAGGCTGAGCATCGCGGGCAGCAGGGTCAGCGAGGCGATCATGGTGAAGCCGACGGCGAGTGCCGTGGCGACCGCCATGCCGTTGAAGAAGCTGACTCCGAGCGCGATCAGACCGAGGATCGCGATGCACACCGTGGTCCCGGCGAACAGCACCGCCCGGCCCGAGGTGTTGATCGCTGACACGATCGACTCGTTCACCGGCATGCCGCGACGCAGGTTGCGTCGATGCCTGGTCACGATGAACAGCGCGTAGTCGACGCCGACACCGATCACCATCAGCTCCGCCAGGTACGGCGTGATGTTGGAGACGTTGATCGCGTGGCTCAGGATGTAGATCAGACCAAGGCCGCTGACCAGGGCGGCGATGGCGCTGGCCAGCGGCAGCACGGTCGCCGCCACCGTCCGGAACACGATGGCCAGGATGATGAGCGCGGCGGCGAAACCGATGAACACCGATCCGCCCGAGCCCTGGCTCTGGCCGATGCCGGCGAACGCGTTACCGGTGAACTCCACCTGTAGCGCGTCGCTGTCCAGCGTCTTCAGGTCGTCGTAGACGGCCTTGAAGTTCTCCGGCTCGAAGTGGCCGTTCTCCCAGGTGACCGACACCAGCGCGGTGGTCGACCCGTGCGCGGTGTTCAGCAGCTGGCGGTTACCGGCCGACGTGGCTCCGTTGTCGGCACAGTTGATCGACTGCCACGGGGTGGCCAGCAGTGCCACGTGGTCACCGGAGGTGCACAGCTTCGCCAGGGCCGGCTGCAGCTTCGCCGGCGGGCTGGTGAAGGCACCGCTGTTGTTCTTCAGGACGATGGTGCCCACCGCGCCGCTCTGGTTGTCCAGACCCGCGTCCTTGAGCAGATCGGCGACGGTCGCGGTCTCGGTGTGCGGGAGGCTGAACGTGTCCTTGTACGCCGCTCCTCCCATCGCCGCGGCGATACCCTGGCTCGCGACGATGATCGCGAGCCAGCCCACGATGACAAGCCATCGCAGGCGGATGGCGAACTCGGCAATGGTCTTCATCAGTTCTCCTGCTCAGGGCCGTACGGTGCGCGGCGTCTGGGAGGTTCGGATAGACAGGCGGCGGACGCTCCGCGCCGATATGCTGATATTCCCGCGGGCACCCGGCAGGTGACCGCCTCGGTTACTGTCGGACGAACGGCGGGCACCGGGATGCCAGCCACCCGACCAACCGGGCATGGACCGCCGGGCGGCGGCCGGTCAGGCGTGTGATACCAGACCGGACACCTCCGCGAGCAGGGACGTCAGCGTTCGACCGAGCCCCGACTCCGGCCAATGCGAACATAGCCTGCCGCATGGAGACCCGTGCGCCCGGCCACGACACAGTCATACCGCGAAACTGTCGGCTTGCCGACGCAATATCGGCCGGTCGGACCGGCGGTTGCGGCCAGGTCACCAGCCGGCGAGCGGCCGAAACCCGACGTTCACCGGGGGACCCCCGGTGAACGTCGGCGCAACCGCCGCCTTCACGCTCCTCGCGCGCCGATCGCCGACATCACCTGCGCCGTCGGCCGTCCACTGTGCGTTGTCGACCCAGGCCGCGGACGATGATCTGTGACTGGCATCACGATACATGCCCGATCCTCGCCCCGTCGCCGGTGACCATTGCCCCGTCGCCGGTGACCATTGCCCCATCGCCGGTGACCGTTGCCGCGGACCATGACCGACACCCGGGCCGCCCGGACCAACCGGCGACGCCACGATTCCACGGCGCGCCGTCGCCAGCCGGGCAGCCGCCGCCCGGACAACGGCCGTAGGAATATCTGACATACCACCCGCTTAACAGCGATCCGCCCACCATTGACCTCACGCGCGGGCAAGGCCACACGCCATCCTTTCGGGACCCTGGCGTGGCGATGTGCCAGCCGCAAGAATGACCACACCGGGGGATCAGCGTGCCCCGGTGTGGCTTCGGACGTGCCCTTCAGGCCACCCGGACATCACTTTTCCCGCACCGTTGGACTGGCGCCCGCGCCACCCTGTTGATCGGTATCACGCATCGTGGGCGAGCTTTCCGATCGGGTGGCAGGCAATCGGTAGCCGAGGCCCGGCACCCGCCACCACGACGGGATTCGACCCGCGACGCCACCCCGCCTCGACCCGCCGGCCTGGCCGCCTCGGCACGGACAGCATTCCGCCGTCCGCTCCCGGCCTTTCGCGCGACACCTTCCCCGGTGCCATCATCCTTCGCCAGCGCCCTGACCATGAGCGCCGAAGGTGACTGGTCAGAGGACGTCCGCACCGGGCCGTCCGTCGACGACATGCGGACGAGTCGACACACGGAACGGACTCAGGGGGCGAAGTCGACCATACCCGAGGATCAGCAATCCCAAATCGTCCTAAATCTCCATTTCACTCATTCGGAAACGGCATTATCCAGAGCCTCGATGAGCATATTGTGATCAAATAGTCAAATAATTGCGTGATGGCGGATAACGTTGCCTCCACTCAAGATCCGAACTTGGAAGGTCCCGGCCATGACAGTCCGCTCACTGTCGGCAGCATCTGCCGTGTTACTCTGCCTGGCCTCGCTGGCCGCCTGCAGCAGCAGTCCGGCCACCTCCGCGGCCACCGGATGCAACGATCCCGGCGTATCGAAGAACGAGGTACGGGTAGGCCTCATCTACCCGGACACCGGAGCACTCGCCACCACGTTCCTGCCGGTACGCTCGGGTCTGAACGCCCGACTGGGCGCCATCAACGAATCCGGCGGAGTGAACGGTCGACAGATTCACTACTCCTGGTCGGATGACCGAGGCCGAGTCGACACCAATGCCGTCGCCAGCCGTGACCGGGTGGAGAACGAGAAGGACTTCGCCGTCATCGAGGCGACCCCGGTATCCAGCGGCGGCGCCGACTACCTCGCCACCAACAAAATCCCGGTGGTCGGTATCGCGGTGGAACCCGCCTGGTCGAAGTACCGCAACATGTTCACCTACTCGCTTTCCCGCAACGCCAGCACCTCCTCGGAGGCAGTCACCACCTTCGGCAGGTACGCGCAGAAACAAGGTGGCACCCGCGCCCTCGTGGTCGGCGACCCCGCCGGCCTCAGCGTCAGCGACGGCATCGCGCAACAGATGCGGTCCAGCCTCCAGTCGGTCGGCATCCCGACTCTTTCCACGAGCGCGGACGAATCACCCACCGACGCCCAGATCCGTGAGATCATCCGACTGATATCCACCAACAACGTGGATATCCTCGCCAGTCCTCTGACGATCGAGACCTTCTCCCGCATCGTCGCCACCGTCCGGCAGGCCGGCGTACAGCCCAAGGTCGTTCTCAGCGGCGGCCAGCCGCCGGGTGCCGACCTGCTGGCCACCTACGGCCCGCTGCTGGCCGGTCTGACCACCTATGCCGTCCAGCCGCCGGATTCGAGCGCACCGGGTGCCGCCGCCTACCGTGCCGCGATGATCCGCTTCGCACCCGAGCTTCAGGACAGGGGCCAGTCGGTGGCCGTGATCGGCTACATCCTCGGCGACATGATCATCGAAGGGCTGAAGGCCGCCGGCCCCTGCCCCACCCGGGCCCGCTTCATCTCGGGCCTGCGCGCGGTGAAGAACTACACCGCCGGCGGCCTCATCCCCAGCGTCGACTTCGAACACGACTTCGGCAAGGTCTCCCTCTGCTACCCGTTCAGCGCGGTGAACGCGACCGGCACCGGTGAGACCACCATCGATCCCAACTTCTGTGGTGAGCGCATCGCCAGCTGACCACAGCCCCGGTCAGGTTCCGGCGAGGGACTGCCCGTAGACCCGTTCGACGGCCACGGTGATCAGAACACGCTGGTCGGCGACCATCACCGCCCGGTACTCCTCCCAGTCGGGATGTTCACCGGAGGCCCTGCGGTAGTAGTCCACGAGCATCTCGACCTCGGGGCCGAGCGGATCGTCGCCCGGCCCCGAGAGCGTCACCGCCCCTTCGGCCGTCGCCCACGACCGGCCGTCGGGGCTGGTGACCTCCACCGCGGCCCACGGTTCGCGCCGCAGGTTCGCGGTCTTGGCCAGCCCCTGACGTGAGGACACGAGAATCACCCCGGCCGTCCGGTCGTAGAAGGGCAGCACCGGCGACAGCTGCGGCCGACCGTCCGCCCTGATCGTGGCAAGGACACCGAGTCGGCTCGCGGCAAGCAGCGCATGTGGATCAAACGACGATTCCGCCATGGCCTCATCCTCACCCCTGACGGCCTCGAAAGGCGTGGGGGCCCGGCGTCACACGTCCGCGCCGTCCTGCTCGGCGTCGTGGCGATCGGATGACCCGCCCACAGGCGCGGGGACCACCGCGGCGGCGGGATCCGGGACGACGGCGGCGACCGGACCCGGGCCGACAGCGGAACCAGCGGTGGCGAGGGAGGATGCGGTGTCGGGGCGTGCGCCGCCGGGGACGACGTAGGCGACGATGCCCGCGGTGAGCCACACACCGGCACCGGTGAGGGCCGCGATGTCGTAGCCGCCCACGCGGGGCAGTCCGAGACCGCCGTGGGTGAAGGCGGACAGGATGGTGGCGCTCAGGGCGCTGCCGATGGAGAAGCCGATGAACCGCATCACCTGGTTGACACCGAGCGCGCTGCTGCTCTGCGCCGCCGGGACCGAGCGCAGGATCAGCCGCGGCATCGCGGCGAACACACATCCCGATCCCAGGCCCGCGATGCCCATGACCAGGCAGACCTCCCACAGCGAGCCACGGGCGAACCGGAACGCGAGCATCGCGGTGACGAAGACGATGCAGCCGATCGGGATCACCGGACGGAAACCCAGCCAGTCCTCGATGCGGGCCGCGACCCGGCTCGACACGACGCTGAGCACCGAGAACGGGATCAGCACGAACCCGGCGACCAGGACCGTCTCCCCCAGCCCGTAGCCGCTGGAACGCGGGGTCTGCACGAACCGGACGACCAGCGACAGCAGCAGGTACATCCCGATGCCGGCCAGCACCGCGGTGAGGTTGCCGGCCAGCACCGCCCGGTCACCCATGATCCGCAGATCGACGACCGGATGGGCCGTCCGGCGTTCCTGCCACACCCAACCGGTCAGGAGTACCAGCGCGGCCGCGAACAGACCCAGGACCCGAACCGAAGCCCATCCCCACGCGACGCCCTCGCTCAGCGCCAGCATGAACGCGCCGAATCCGACGACGAGCAGCACCGCGCCGCGTGGGTCGATGCGTCGCCGGGGGCGATCGGAGTCGGACGGGACGACGACGGCGGCCAGGGCGGCCGCGAGGGCGGCGAACCCGGCCACCATGATGTAGCCGATGTGGAAGCTGAGGTACTTGGCGATCAGTCCGGTAACCGGGTAGCCAAGACCCACGCCGGCCGCCGCCGTCACCGACAGGACCGCGACCGCGCGCCGGGCCCGTTCGGCGGGCAGATGGTCGCGCACGATGGACATGGCGATGGGCAGCAGGCCGTTCGCCGCACCCTGCAACGCCCGGCCGACGACGAGCAGCGCGAAGCTGCCCGGGATCGCCGCCAGCGCCCCGCCGACCACCGCGGCCATCAGGCCGGCGAACAGCACCGCGCGCCGATGGGGGCCGTCACCGAGCCGGGTCAGCAGCGGTGTGCTGACCGCGCCGCTCATCAACGTGATGGTCAACGACCACTGCGCCGTGCTCTCGGAGATGTGGTACGACCGCGCCAGTGTCGGGACCAGCGGCGCCCCGACACTGCCGATCAGCGAGATCAACAGTCCGACCAGGGTCAGAACGGGTAGCAGCAGCCGTTCCTGCCGGGGTGACAGACCGGTCTCGACACCGCTGTCGGTCGTCCCCGCACGGGCCGTCCGTTCACGACCCTCCCGCTGCTGGGCGGCCGGGTGCTGCGTCATGGCTGTCCTCTCGCCGCATGCGTCGACCGGGACCGGGGCCGGGCCGGGCATCCGGGCTCACCGGACGGCAGGCCCGCCCGGCTTCGCCGACGGCACCCCCGCAGGCAGCGATCCGACCGTCTACATGCACTTATAAGCCACCTCGCCGAGATCGTGCCGCGGTCGCGCCAAGATCCGTGCCGGGGATCACGTCGCACCACCAGCCCCACCCCGGCCGCGGCGTCGACGGCGAGCTCGTCCAGCAGGATCAGTCGATCCTCCCCGGACAGCGGCAGGTCGAGCCGGACGGCCGAGGCTGACCCGGCCGAGCGGGCCGCCGTCGAACGGCGCATACACGTGCACGACCAGTTCGGGCGACTGGGGACCCGCCGGGCCGTCCAGCCCGTCGGTGTGGGTATGGGTGTGGGTGCGGGAGTGTGGCGAACCGACCGCACGACGCGACCAGGATCTGGGCGATGCGGGCGCCATGTTCCGATCACACGCCTCTGCGCGGCGTTGACCGTACTATCACCTACGTCACATCGAGCACCTACGTCACATCAAGCACTTTGTGGTGATCGGGGCCTCGCCCCCGTCCGGAAACCTGGAGGTCCAACGGTGGCAGCTACTTCTGGGCAGCGGCGACGGTGGTCGGCGGCGGAGGTGCCCACGCTCAGGGGCCGGACCGCCGTCGTCACCGGGGCGAACACGGGGATCGGCTTCGAGGCCGCGCGGGTGCTGGCCGCGCGCGGCGCCACCACCATCCTGGCCTGTCGCAATCCGGTGAAGGCGCAGGAGGCCCGCGATCGCGTCCTGGCCGAGTCGCCGGACGCCGACATCCATCTCCTCGAGCTGGACCTGAACTCCCTGACCAGCGTCCGCAAGGCCGCCGAGACCCTGCTCGTCGAGCGCCCCACCATCGACATCCTGATCAACAACGCCGGCGTGATCATGCTGCCGCACGGTCGGACCGAGGACGGTTTCGAGCAGCACTTCGGGGTCAACCACCTGGCGCACTTCGCGTTCACCGGGCTCGTCCTGCCGGCGGTGCTCGCCGCCGACGCGGGGCGGATCGTCACGGTCGGCAGCAACGGCCACCGCATGGGAAAGATCGACTTCGAGGACATCCCCTTCGAGCGGGGTTACAAGCCGCTGCGTGGTTACGGGCGCTCGAAGCTCGCGAACCTGCTGTTCTCCTACGAGCTGCACCGGCGGCTGGCCGCGGCGAACGCGCCGGCGATCTCCCTGGCCGCGCACCCGGGCGGTGCGACGACCAACGCCGGCGGCGTGGGCGGCAGCCAGAAGCTGCGCAGCCGCCTGCTCAACAGCGTTCCGAACCCGATCGCCCATTCGCCGCAGATGGGTGCGCTGCCGATGCTGCGTGCCGCCGTCGACCCGCAGGCCGTCGGCGGCCAGTACTACGGTCCGCGCGGGCTGCTGACCATGACCGGGCCCCCGGTCATCGTCAGGTCCAACGCCCGCTCCCAGGACACCGAGATCGCCGCACGCCTGTGGACGCTGTCCACCGAGCTCACCGGCATCACCTACCCGCTCTGACCCGGGCGGCCCCCGAACGCCACGGTCGGCAGGACGACGGGCGGTGTTCCGGTTGGCGCGGTGATCCGGCGGGCATCTCGCGTAGGGTCAAATCGACCTGGTGAGCCTCGGGTGACGCGCCGCCCGCGGGCCGGGGCAGGGCGAGGTGGGGAGGACGTCCATGTCGGAGCTGGACCTGGGTAAGCCGTTGGCGCCACCCACGGTCGCCCCCGCGGCGACGGGCACGGGTGGGGCGTTGCGGCTCGCCCCACCGGAACCGGTGCCGGTGATCCCCGACGACCAGGTCGACAGCATGGTGCCGATCGACGAGGCCACCCGGGCGCAGCTGCGTGCCCGGGCGGCCGGTTTCGCCGACGAACTCACCGCGCAGGACCCGCGCAGCCCCGCGTTCCAGGCGAAGATCAACGACATCACGTCGATGGGCCAGCGGGAGATCGTCGCGAGCGCCCGGGTGTCCAACCGGATGCTCGAGCGACCGGCGGCGGCCCTGGCCAGCAGTCGCGGTCGGGGGGGCACCGGCGCGGGTGCCTCCGGCGGCGACGCGCAGACCCGGGTCGCCCGCACACTCGTCGAACTGCGCGAGACGGTCACCGATCTCGACCCGGGCAGGGCCGATCTCAGGGGCCCACGCAAACTGCTCGGGATCGTCCCGTTCGGCAGCCGGATCTCCGCCTACTTCCAGCGCTACCAGTCGGCGCAGAAGCAGCTCGACGGCATCATCCGCGCGCTGGACTCCGGCCAGGACGAGCTGCGCAAGGACAACGCCGCCATCGAGCAGGAGAAGGCGAACCTGTGGGCGGCGATGGGCAAGCTCACCGAGTACGCCACCCTCGCCAAGGCCCTCGACGGCGCGGTGTCGACGAAGATCGACCAGCTGCGCCCGGCGAACCCCGGCGCCGCCGACGCGCTCACCTCGGACGCGCTGTTCCCCATCCGCCAGCGCCAGCAGGATCTGATCACGCAGCTCGCGGTGAGCGTGCAGGGCTATCTCGCCCTCGACCTGGTCCGCAGGAACAACCTCGAGCTGATCAAGGGCGTCGACCGGGCGCAGTCGACGACGGTCGCGGCCCTGCGCACCGCGGTCATCGTCGCCCAGGCGCTGGCGAACCAGAAGCTCGTGCTCGACCAGATCAACGCGCTGAACGCCACCACCAACAGTATGATCACCTCCACCAGCGAGATGCTGCGCCAGCAGACCGGTCAGCTCCACGAGCAGGCGGCGTCCAGCGGGGTCAGTGTCGAGGCGCTGCAGACCGCCTTCGACAACATCTTCGCCACCATGGACGCCATCGACGGGTACAAGGCCAAGGCGGTCGAGAGCATGGCGACGACGGTCGCCGCCCTCGAGACCCAGGTCGGCCGCTCCCGCGCGTATCTGGAGCGGGCCCGCGCGGACGAACGCTGAGCAGAGGGGGCAGGGTGATCTTCCGTCGGCGTCCGGCCACCAGCGAGGACGGCGAGGCAGCCCACGGTGACGCCCGCCGGGCCGCAGCGGCACCACGCGGGGAGGTCGCCACCCAGATCGGGCAGCTGCGCGCGGAGCTCGCCGCCCTGGTCACCCGGGTCAACGCCGACGGCGGACGGCTACCGCCCGGGGCCGTACCCACCGTGCGCGATCTCGATGACATCCTGCGGCCCCTGCTGGGGTATGTCGAACGTCAGTCGGCCAGCGACGAGGAGATGCGGGGGCTGACCGCGATCATCCACGAGTACCTGCCGCAGGCCCTCGACGACTTCACCGCGTTGCCGCCGCAGTACGCCGAGCGTGCCGGGGTCACCGGTACCACGCCGGCCGACGACCTCGTCCGCCAACTCCAGCTGCTCGACGAGGGGGCGAACGACCTGCAGGATCTCGTCTACACCGGCGACGCCGCGCAGCTCGCGATCCAGGCCCGCTTCCTGGACGCCAAGTTCCGACGGTCCGACCTCGACTGATGGCCGCCCGCAGCCTGCCCAAGGGCGGCAACATCGCGATCGCCGACCTCGTCCCGCACGGCGCTGGTGGCCTGGCGGGCGCCGGTGGCCCGGGTGGGGCGCTGACCGTGGCACTGGGCTGGGACGACCGCCCGGAACTGGCCGACCTCGAACTCGACGCCGTCATCATCCTCACCAGGTCCGACCCGTCGGACGGCGGACACGAGCTGCTGCTGGCCCAGCAGGTGCCCAATCCGCACGAGCGGCCCACCGCGACCCCGCCGCCGCGGCCCCTGACCGGCGACGCCGAACGCCTGCTGGTGCGACTGGACGCCGTGCCGGCCAGCATCGACCGGCTGCACTTCGGTGCCGCGGTGTACGACGCGCCCACCCGGCCGCCGTCGTTCCGCTCGGTACACGGCGCCTACCTTCGGCTGCTCGCGGCGGATGGCACCGAACTCGTCCGCTGCGAGGTCGCGGCCGAGACCGGTCTGGAGACCACGATGGTCTTCGGTGAGCTCTACCGCCATGCCCGCGGATGGAAGCTTCGCTGCGTCGCGCAGGGCTACACCGGCGGCCTCACCCGCCTGACCGCCAGCACCACCGCCGCCCATCCCGTGGACGTCACCGCCTTCCTGAGCAGGACCTCCCCCGCCCGCAGCCGCCGCACCCTCGCCGTCCACCTCCACCCGAACCTTCCGCCCCGCCCCGCCCCCCAGCCC
>NZ_JALKFW010000219.1:0-60629 GCF_023243055.1 Frankia sp. AgPm24
CCCCCACCACGCTCCGCCACACCCCGCGGCCGCCCCCAGGGCAAGATCCGCCTACGCGGGTCGTCGTGGGGGGCATATCGGACACGAATGCCCCCACGGCGACCCGTGTGCATCCTGCACACCCGCAGCCCTCGGCGGCGGCGTCACGGACCGTGGCCATAGGTGTGATCGTGGGCGGATGGCGGGGTCGGGCGGCCGGTGGTCGTGGTGCGGCCGGTTCCGCGGAACACTGGGCGGACGGTTCGGGTCACCGTGCGTCCGGTCTGTGTGACCATGATGGTATGGGCCTGCTTGGCGATGCGCTCGAGGCACTGTCCACCAGTGACCGCCGCCGGGGCGGCGTGCACGCCCGCCTCCACCGCCGCACGGATCATGTTCGTGCGACGGCGGCCCGGAACGCGGAGCAGGCCGCTCGTGGCTTTCCCACGCTGGTCGAGCCGCCCGGGGCCCCGTACCGCGGCGCCGGGGCCAATGCCGGGGCCGATGCCATCCATGATCGATGGGGAACCCTGCTTGCCGCCGGGGATGCCCTGCGCATCGACTGGCACCGCGCGGATGCCGCCGCGAGCACCCCTGGCGGTACCGCCGATACCGATGCCACCGACGGTGAGGTGGGTGAGGTGGGCGAGGTGACGGTCGTGCGGGGGGAGCAGTGGCGTCGGCGTGGTGCCGATGGGCAGGTCACCGGCTCGCGGCCGGCGGAACGGGCGAGCTCGGTGCTGACCCTGTTCGTGCCGGAGATCGGCCCGCTGCGTCCCTGGCTGCTGTTGTCCCATCTGCGGCTGAGCGCACTCGAGCGGTCGGTGCGGCAGGGCCGTGACATCATCCGCCTGCGTGGCACGGCCCGCGGCGGCCCGCTGGGCATGCTGCGCCAGTTCCACGGCCTGCCTCCCGGCGACACCTTCGACCTGGCCGTGGACGACGCGACCGGCATCCTCGTCGAACTGGTCGCTCACTGGGACGGCGGCGAGGTCGAACGCTGGGAACTGCACGACCTGCGCGTCGACGACCCGTCCAACCCGACCACCGTGGACGAGGCGGGGACGACGGGCCCGGAGCCCTTCGACCTGGACGCCGTCGGCATCCCGCGGGACGTGCAGGAACCGTTCCGCCGGGCCGTCCCGCTCGCCCGGCTCGCCGCCCAGGTCGACTTCACGCTGCTCGCACCGCAGGACGAGTCCTTCGCCGGCGTCCTGCGCGAGGGTGCCGGGCCGGTGGTGGTGGCGCATCCGTCCGGGGGGCGTCCTGCCGGTCGGACGGTGTGGTTCGAGCAGTCCCGCGGGGCCGGCATGCCCGACACCACCGGCTGGGACCCGATCACGCTGGCCGACGGGACGCCGGCCCACCGCTGGTCACCAGCCGCCGACCCGGACCAGGTCGACCTGCACCTCACCCGCGCGGGCACCCAGATCTGGATTCGCGGCCGTGGTCCCGCGGAGATTCTCGCCCTCGCCGACGGCCTCCGCCCGGTCCAGCCCTAGATCCGTTTCGTCCCCGCAGAAGGGCCCACCCGCTCCGCCGGGCCGCCAGCGGCGACGATGTCCCGTGATGATGTCCCGTGACGATGCCCCGTGATGACGGCCTGTGACTGCGGCGCTGTCCCTAACGCCGCAGTCGTGGACGGCGGGTTAGAGGTCGTGGACCTCGCCGAGGGCGGCGGCCAGGCCCAGGCCCAGGTCGGTGGGGGCGGGGGCGAAGAAGCGGTCGATCTCGGCGTCGGTGACGTCCGCCAGGCGGGCCGGGGACCAGCGGGGGGTGCGGTCCTTGTCGACGAGGGCGGCGCGGATGCCTTCGACCAGGTCCGGGGTGGACAGCGCGGCGTTGGCGATGCGGTACTCCTGGTCGAGCGCTTCCTCGAGGCAGTCCATCGTCGTCGCCGCGCGCAGGGCACGCAGGGTGACGACCAGCGCGGTGGGGGACTTGGTGGCGATCTCGGCGCCGGCGTCCCGGGCGGCGGGCTTCACACTGTGGGTGAGCAGGCTGAGGATGCGGGTCAGGTTGTCGCCGCGGTAGAGGTCGTCGATCCACTCCCGCTGCGCGGCGAGTTCACCCGGCGGCGGGGTGTGCGCGGAGAAGTCGTAGGCGGCGATGGCCTCGGCCGGGTCCGCGGCGGTGCGCAGCACCTCGAGCAGCGCCGGGAGCCGCGCGGACGGCAGGTAGTGGTCGGCCAGACCCGCGGTGATCGCGTCGGCGGGGCCGATGTGGCGTCCGGTGAGGGCGAGGTGGGTGCCGAGCTGACCGGGGGCGTGCGAGAGCAGCCAGGTGCCGCCGACGTCCGGCACGAACCCGAGGGTGACCTCCGGCATCGCGAGCAGCGAACGCTCCGTGACGATCCGCACATCCCCATGGGCGGACAGGCCGAGCCCGCCACCCATCACGATCCCGTCCATGATCGCGATATAGGGCTTGGGGAAGCGGCGGATGCGGGCGTTGAGCCGGTACTCCGACGACCAGAACGCCAGCGCGTCCTCCGGCCGACCGGCGACGATGGCGTCACGCACGGCCCGCATGTCACCGCCCGCGCACAGCCCCCGCTCCCCGCCCCCGTCGAGCAGGACGACGGCGACGCCCGGATCGTTCGCCCAGTCGGCGAGCGCCTCGTCCAGCGCCTCCACCATGGTGGACGTCAGCGCGTTGATGGCCCGGGGCCGGTTGAGGGTGAGCCGGCCGAGGGCGCCGCCGACGCCCTCCCGGCTGACCAGTACCTCCGGCTGTGCGGACGATGCGGAGAGTGCAGACATCTCGTGTGCCCACCCTTCGGGTCGCGGTCCGCGGCCGCCGCCGTGGCCCCCCGGCCGTGATCTCACGGTCGGATGACCCGGTCGTCGGGACGCGGTGGTCGGTCGTGAACCGCGGAGCATGGCCGAAGCTGACGGCCGGCCGCACGGACGGATTCCGTACATCCTGACGGCCCGACCCGCCAGACGGTAGTGATCCGGCCTGCGCCTAGATGAGCGTCACCATCCCTACGTAATCCGTGACTATATTCTGACGATTCGCCGCTTTGGTTCTACGGATGCGGACAGCCATCTCACTCAAAGCGCATGACCTCCGGCGACTGGCTGAGCATGGGGTGATGTGCTGGCTACCCTCCTGGTCGGCGCCGATCGGTCCAGATCGGCAGATTTCGTGGCGAGTCAGGCCGCCACCACTCGCCACGCGGCCCGCCCACCTCTCCCGGCGCCTGATGTGGCCCATGCGGCCACAACGCCGCCCGCCTCTGCGTGGCGAACACCATCCGAACGCTCTCTCGGCCGCTGCGGACATCCCAGATCCACCCGACCCCATCCGCTACCTTCCGTCGTCGTCAGCGTCTGTTGGTAACCAGTTCGCTGGCTCGGTGCCTGTTGGCTGGCCGATTCGCCGGGTCGGTAGCTGTTGGTGACCGATTCGCCGGCTCGGGGGCGGATGCCGAGGGCTATTCGGTGCCATGCCGAGGGCTGTTCGGTTTTCGGGGGCCCTTGTCCTTGAACAACCCTCGGCATGTCATGATCTCATCCGATCTCGGCCACTATCCGGGGGCGCCAAGCGGCCCGAAACCCCGCCGCCGCAGCCCAGAAGCCTCGCATTTGGTGCATATAGGACTACCTGAAATCCATGATCCAATGCGGGATGACCTGGCGGGCCAGCGGGACGAGCGGTCGGGTCAGTGGGACGAGCGGGCGTGACGCTTCGACTTTCGACGGTGGGCGGCTGTCGCGCCGTGGGTGGCCGACGGGCGCAGACCAGCGAACACGCCCGCATCCGGTGCTGAACCCTCGACGGTCTGGTCGGCGAGGACGTTCTGGTCGCTGCGCGCGGTCTGCTCGGCGTGGACGGCCTGGTCGGTGCGTGTGGGCTGGTGGGTGAGGGCGGCCTGGTCGGCGCGGCGTTCGGCGAGGGTGCGGGTGCCGGGGCCTTCGACCAGGCCGTCGGGGACGTGGCGTTCGGGGGGCGGGCCGATCGGCTGGGGTGGGCGCAGGCTTGTCCAGATGCGGTAGAGGCGGCGGTAGCCGTGGGCCATCCGGAAGTGCCAGTCGAGGTCACCGGGGCTGGTGAAGGCGGCGGCGCAGTCGAGGTCGGTGCGTGGGCACGGGTAGGTCGTCACGTCGGGCTCCCTCCGTCGAGGACGGCATACCCGCAGCTCAGGGCAGGCATCCGCACCGGCCGTCCCACGCCACGAGGTGGGGTGATCGCGGGGCGGGAGCGGGAGGATCGTCGACGAGACGCCGGGGTGACCATCGGCGCGGTGGAGCGGGACATGTGGAACGGGACAGGTGGAGTGGGACATAAGGAACGCCAAGGGATGTTACGGGCGAGCTGCTGAAGTGTTGCCGCAGGCGCGGCGTGGTCGGTGCGGTGGGTCGGAGCGGAGCAGACTGGAGGTATGTCGACCACACCGCCGCCGTCGTCGTCGTCCACCTCGTCCGCACAGTCGCTGTCCGCACGGTCGGTGTCCGGGCAGTCGGTGTCCGCGGGGCCGGGCGGGTTGCGGTTGCCGGTGACGGCGCCGAACGCCGAGGCCGAGGTGGTCGAGCTGTGCTCGGAGCTGCTGCGGTTCGAGTCGGTGAACTGGGGTGACGGTAACGGGCGGGAGCGGCCGGCCGCGGAGTACGTGGCGAGCAGGCTCGCCGAGGTGGGGATCGAACCGACGATCCTCGAGTCCGAGCCGGGGCGCACCAGTGTGATCGCGCGGATCGAGGGGGCGGATTCGAGCCGGGCGCCACTGCTCATCCACTCGCATCTGGACGTGGTGCCCGCCGATGCCAGCCAGTGGCGGGTCGGGCCGTTCTCCGGTGAGGAGCTTGACGGCTGCCTGTGGGGGCGCGGCGCCGTCGACATGCTCGACATGGTCGCGATGACCCTGGCCACCGTCCGTGACCTGGTGCGCAGCGGGCGTAAGCCGTCCCGGGACCTGGTGGTGGCGTTCCTGGCGGACGAGGAGGCCGGCGGTGTGCTGGGGGCCCGGTGGCTCGTCGACAACCATCCGCAGCATGTCGCCGACTGCACCGAGGCGATCGGCGAGGTCGGCGGCTTCTCCTACACCGTCTCCGACGACCTGCGGCTCTACCTGATCGAGACGGCGGAGAAGGGCCTGGCGTGGATGAAGCTCACCGCCACCGGCCGCGCCGGCCACGGCTCGATGATCAGCGATGACAACGCGGTCACGGCGTTGTGCGATGCGGTGGCGCGCCTGGGTCGCCACGAGTTCCCCCTCGTGCTCACCGACACGGTGCGTCGGTTCCTCGGTGAACTCGGCGACGCGATCGGCATGCAGTTCGACCTTGACGATCTGGACGCCACCGTCGCCAAGCTCGGCCCGGTCGCCCGCATGATCGGCGCGACGCTGCGCAACACCGTCAACCCCACCCAGCTCGCCGCGGGGGAGAAGGTCAACGTCATCCCCGGGGAGGCCGTCGCCTACGTGGACGGCCGCTACCTGCCCGGCCAGCGCGACGAGTTCCTGCGCCAGCTCGACGAGATCCTCGGCCCCGACATCCGCCGGGAGTGGGTCGTCCTCGACGACGCCGTCGAGACCAGCTTCGACGGCCCGCTGGTTGACGCGATGGCCGGTGCCCTGCGCGCCGAGGACCCGATCGCCCGCCCCGTCCCCTACATGCTCTCCGGCGGCACCGACGCGAAGTCCTTCTCCCGCCTGGGCATCCGCTGCTTCGGCTTCTCCCCGCTGCTTCTGCCCGCTGACCTGGACTTCTCCGGCATGTTCCACGGCGTGGACGAGCGTGTCCCGCTCGAATCGCTGCGTTTCGGCGTCCGCGTCCTCGACCGCTTCCTCCACGCCTGCTGACGGTTTCCTCCACGTCCGCTGACGGTTTCCTCCGCGCCTGCGGACGGTCCCGCCGTCGGACACGGCGACCACGGGAACATCACTGCCTGTGGATGGATAGTCGGCTCGTTGTGACATCATGGATATGTGACGGACGACGCACTGGCGGCCCTCGGCCTGGCCCGGCCGACCGGGGACCGCTGGGCCGTCCCCAACCGCACCTACGCCTACCTGGTCCAGGTCAGCGCGGACGGCACCCGCTGGAACGCCGACTGGACCGAACCCTCCGGCGGCTTCGAGCCCGACACCGCCGCGTCCAACGCGACGGAGGTCGCCCGCCGCGTGCTACAACGCCGCTTCCTCCAGATCCGCGCGGACGGCGACCCGCACCGCCACCGCATGTGGTTCCGCATCGACGTCTGGTCCCTCGACACCGCCGCGCCCCGCAACGGTCATGACCCCTCGACGAGGAGCGTCGACCTGGCGGCGATCGCCTTGTCCGGGCGCCACCTGCTCTCCCGGGGCGTCCCCCCCGACGCCGTCGAGATCCGCACACCCGCCCAGGTCCGCCACGAGATCGACGGCGACCCCACCCCGCTCCGCACCCCCCACTGACCCAAGGCCCGCCCCGCTCCCGCCCCGCTCAGGGTTGTGATCATGAGACGCCGAGGGTTGTTCGAGGATTCCGGTACCGGTTTTCCAACTAGCCCTCGGCATGCGGCCGAATAACCCTCGGCATCCGGCCTCGGCCTGACGTATCGACCGTCGATCGCCGGCGAGTGCGGGGTGCCCAGCGGCCACACTTCGGACCCTGGTCGGCGCCCGTCCGCGGATCCACGAGGAAACGCCTAGGTGGGAAGGTAACCGGGCAGCCCACCGGGACGTCGGCGGCGACGTAGGACGGCTCGGCGGGAACCGTCCGGGAACAGCCGGAGCCGGTCGAGCTCCCAGTCCCCGAACTCGGCGTGCATCGTGAGGATCTGCACCGCGGCCCGGCGGTCCGTGCCCGGCGGCATGTACAGCTTCTGGTACTCGAGCTCGACTCCAGCCAACGCGACCTGACCTTGTACGACGAGCGGACGGCGGGACGACGGCGAACCACGGCAGGCGCCCGACGGTACGGCGACGCCGCCGACCACCGTGCGGTCCCACCACGTTAACCGTCCCGCTACCTGCCGCAAGGGATGCCGACCCGTTTCCAACCAGATATCCGCCGATCCACCCCGCGGCCCCCGGCCGTCCCACCCGGACGGTTCCGCGGAACCGCCGCCGGCCACCCCACCCGGACGGTTCCGCGGAACCGCTTCCGGCCGTGCCTGGTTGACGAACCCGGAGCAGTGGGATGATTACCGGCAGCACCAACGGCAAGCACGATCCGACGAGAGGACGCCTCGTGCCGCACGCCCCGTCCGACCCTGACCCAGAGCGCGACCCGGGTTCGGCCGCCGAACCCACGGCAGCGGCCGACGACACCACGGCAGTGGCCGAGGACGAGGCCCGGGACCTCCCACGCCCCTTCGAGCGCCCCCCGCTACGCCCAGTCGACTGGAACGGTGACTTCTCGCGTACTTGGGGTTCTCGTGACAGTCAGGCTGTGGCGCACGAGATCTCGTCCAAAGACGAAGCCGAGGAGAGCCGACGCTTTCTCGCCAAACTCACGCGCGAGCAGACTGACCAGGCAAACGCTCGTGCCGACGCACGTCTTGATGCTGACCTGGAGCAGGAGCTGCCGACTCCGATGAATCCAGAGGATGACGAGAGGTCGCGCCTTTGGAAAAAATTGGAGAATCTCGGACGCGTCTTCGATGAAGATCGAAAATGGTCGCGCGGTAGCCCCGAAGATTCACCAGGTGCGAGTTGAATAAAGATTTTACTCGTGTCTCGCTCCGAGTATTCAGGGGCCGAATCGGTGCCGACCGGACTCGCTAGGTAGAGGTTCAGTTGGCCCGGGTTTCTCGGCTCTGTCTGCTCCCTCGGATTCGCGATTCCTGAGGGTCGGAGCGTCGGAATTGTGCTCGGCTTGGCGGGAATGATCGGCACGGGCGCGGCTCGCGTCAGTAGCCGTATTTTCGGCGCTGAGAGTGCGTAGACGTTCGGCATTTACACGTTCGCTGAGCTCAGCCGCCTCGGAGGCACGCCCGGTCTTATGGCACACCGCAGCCAGTCTGTCTGCAGTCCTCAGAAGGTCTTCGGGAGCACCGCTAGGGGTGCGTTCCCGAATTCCGAGCTGCCGGTCAAAGTGGTAATAGGAGGCGTCGAATTCTCCGATGTCACGGTAGTGAGATGCCAGCGCCTCCCGGGCCTCAAGGGCATAAGGGTGATCTTCTCCCTCGAGTTCTTCGTGTCGGTCGAGTATCCGTCCGAATATTCGCGTGGCCTCTTCCGGTGTCCCGTTCGCGATGTGGGCCGCTGCAAGTCCTCTGTAGCTGTCGATGGTAGTAATGTGATCGGGGCCGAACTCATTTTCGCGGCCGGAGGTGGCTCGTTCCATCCATGGCACAGCGCGTTCTGCCTGGCCAGATTCGAGATGTGTCTCGCCGAGCATGTAGGCGCTTTCGAGAGTGTGCGGATGAGTAGGTCCGAGCACTCTTTCCCTGCCAGCGAAGGCCTGGTCAAGCTCGTGGGTGGCGTCGTCGTAACGGCCGGCCTGTCGATAGGTAAGCCCGAGAGCATGGTGGCTTTCGAGGGTCGCCGGATGGCCCGGATCGAGCACCTCTTTGCGTGCCGCCAAGACGGGCTCAGCATAACGGATAGCTGCTTCTGTATTGCCCATTGCACGGTAAGTGATAGCAATGTGGTGGCCGGTGTCGAGAGTGTGCGGGTGCTCTGAGCCGAGCGCGCGGTCCCGAGCTATGTGGGTCGTCAGCAGGATAGTGAGAGCTTCTCCTCGGCGACCGCTTTGGTCGATCACGGCGCCGAGGTTGTGGCGGCTTTCGAGGGTGTCGGGGTCGCGGTCGCCGAGGGCGGCCTTGCGGTCGGCGAGGTTCTGGGTGAACAGGGCCTCGGCGTTGTCGAGGTGGCCGGCCTTCTGGTAGACGCGGGCGAGGGTTTCGCGGCTGGCCAGGGTGTCGCGGTGGTCGGGGCCGAGGAGGCGTTCGCGGTCGTCGGCGTTGCGTTCGGCCAGGGGGCCGGCCTCGGCGAAGTTGTCGTTGTTGAGGGCGGCGCGCAGGTAGATGTGGCGGGCGGCGAGCGTGTCGGGGTGGTCGGGGCCGTCGAGGCGTTCGCGGGCCTGGGCGGCGCGGGTCGCGAGCAGTTCGGCTTCGGCGGGCTGGCCGCGTTCGAGGCGGTAGGCGGCGGCGTGTTCGGCGAGCCAGGCGGTTTCGGGGGTGTCCTGGTCGGGGCTGGTGTTCTCCAGCACGGCCAGGGCGTGGGGGAGCAGCGTGTGCCAGGCCTGCCAGGTCGCCGGGTCGCCGACGACGTTCTCCGGCAGGGCGGCGTGCAGGAGGCGGCCGATGCTCGCGTTCAGGTGGGCGGCGTGGTCCGGGGTGGTGCGTCCACGTAGGACGGTGCCCAGGACCGACGGTAGGTGCAGCTCGTCGCCCTGGTAGCGGACCAGGCCGTGGCTTTGGAGGTCGCTGACGGCGCGGGCGAGAACCCGGGGTCTGGCCGTCGCCGCGCGTAGCCCCTCGGCGGCCGCCGACCAGGGCGAGTCCGGGCTGGGGGCGTCTGGGCTGGGGGCGTCCGGGCTGGATGGGGTGGTGTTGCTGGTGAGGGCGTCCAGGCTGAGGGCGTCTGGGTGGTCGCGTAGGAGCCAGAGGGGGAAGGGGGTGGCGATGTCGGCGTGCGCGGCCAGGCGGAGCAGTTCGCCGGCGGTGGGGGCGTTCGCGTCGACGAGGCGGATCGACGCGTCCGACAGGGTGACAGCGGTGATGCCGGGGCGTCCCGGGGCTTCGCCCTCGGAGAGCAGGGCCAGCGGGTCGGCGCGCAGTTCGTCGAGGTAGTGGCGGGCCTGGAGGCTTTCGCTGATCATCAGGTGCGCCGCCTGGTCCAGCGCCTGGGGGAGACCGCCGAAGCGGTCGGCGATCTCGCCGGCGGCGGTCCGGTCGATGGCGGGGAGGCGGTCGGCGAGCAGCTCCACGGCGTGGGCGCGGTCCAGCGCCTCGGCGTGGATGACCTGGCCGTGGGCGTCCCAGCGGTCGTCACGGGAGGTGACGAGGATGCGGCCGTCACCGGAGGTGGTCGGTAACCAGTCGGGTAGGGCGTCCCGGCTGGTGGAGGCGTCGACGACGAGCAGCCAGCGGCGGTGGCCGGCGTCCAACTGGGCGAGGACCGCGGACGCCGAGGTCTCGGCGGGCAGGCCCAGCAGGGGTGCGGCCGCGCTGACCTGGTTGGCGATCTGATCGGTGCGGCCGGCGGGGACCCACCAGACCGCGTCGAAGTCGGCCCGGTGCGCGCGGACGTACTCCAGAGCCAGGCTGGTCTTGCCGATCCCGGCGGTTCCCGTGAGGGCGACCAGCGGGCGGTCACCGGCCATGGCCTCGGTCAGCTGGGCGAGCTCCGGGCGGTCGACGAACCGCGCGGTCGGCTCCGGCACGTTCCAGATTTTTGGCAGTTCCGCGGGGAACATCGGCATGGGCCGGGGCTGGCCCACCAGCAGCGGTCGATCCGTGGACCGCGGCCCCGGGGGAGGTGCCTGGCCGGGCCGCCCCTCGACGATCGGAGCGGGGAAGTCCGGTGAGGCTGACGGCTTCTCCCGGCCGTCCAACGTCGCCCTGATGTCGGTGCGCAGGCGTTCACGGGCCTCCGGCTCCGACAGTCCGAACAGGTCGAGGGAGACGATCCTGCTCAGCACCCCGACGGGCCGGAACTCCTCGACGCGAACGGGTATGAGCTTGCGCAGCGTTCCCTGCGGGTCCGCGGCCCAGGCGCTGCGCATCTCCTCCAGGCCGAACCTGGACCGCATGTACGCGGGGGACAGCACCGCGATCGTGCGCGCGGCGTGGATCATGCCCTGTTCCATCTGGTAGCGCCAGTTCGTGCCGGGCGTGGAGTCCCAGGCCTGGATCAGGACCTTGTAGTCGTTCTCCTCCAGATGCCAGGCGATCCACGTGGCCCACGCCGCATCGGCGCTGGTGTAGGACACGAAGAAGTCCCAGGTGAACCCATCGTGACGGCCCTGCTCCACGATGCACCATTATGTCGTACCGTGCCCACGTGCTCACGTGTGGGCAGCCGGCGTCGGCCATGGAGGTGGGGTCAGGGGACGTAGGCGAGGGTGAAGGCGAGGGTGGCGTAAAGAGTCATCGCGGCGGTGGAGGCGACCAGGGCCGCGGTGAAGATCTCGCGGCGGGTGGTCACCAGGGCCGCGACCAGCAGGAACGGGAAGGCGCCGTAAAGGTAGCGCTCGCCGGAGTCGAGGTTGCTGCCGGTGAGGACGGCGACGAGCACCAGGGTGCTCCACAGCGCGTACGACACCGGGAGCAGACGGTACATCACGATCAGGCCGGCGACGGCCAGCAGAATCCACGGGACGTGCAGGGCGGTGCCGAGTTCACCGTGGAACGCGCCGGTGGCGGCCTGCCACAGCACCGAGAGCGGGTTGCTGGTGGCGCCGTGGCGGGCGGCGTCCCGCTGCATCGTGAAGGGCGCCAGGCCGTCCCCGTAGGTGTGCGCCGACCAGGCCACATAGATCCCGGCGCCGACCAGCGGGGCGAACACCGCCACCACCCGCCAGCCGAGGGCCGCGCCGCGGCGGCGCCCATCCGGTCGCCACAGATCGCCGGGCGGCCCGGCCGTCACCGGGGACGGGGACGCGGACGGCAGGGCGGACGCGGCCGTGGACGGGTCCGAGAACGCGGACGGCGACGACGGGCCGGTGAGCGCCGCGGCAGCGGTGCGGTGCGAGGGCGAGGACGAGGGTGCGGTCGTGGGGGAGCGGGGCACCGACGCGGTGGACAGAGGCGGCGCGCCCAGACGGCGGACCAGCGGAAGCGTGGCGAGCCGTGAACCGCGGGTGGCCTCGATCGCGAGCGGGACGACGAGCAGCACCCCGAGTGGACGGCACAGCCCGCCGAGCAGGCCGGCGAGCGCGGCGAGTTCGAAGCGGCGGGTGCGGGCGCCGAGGAACACCGCGACGGCGAGCAGCCCGGCGACGGCCTCGGCGTAGCCCATGACCAGCACGAACGCCGGCGGGGCGAGCGCGGTGAACCAGATCAGACGCGAGGTGGCGTCCTCACCGAGGCCCTCGACGGTGGCCAGGCGCACCAGCGCCAGCGCCAGGCCCAACGCGCACACGTTGACGATCACCAGCAGGATCGGGCCCTCACGCCCGGCCGCACCCGGCACCTGCGCCAGACCCCGCACCGCCATCGGCAGCAGCGGGAAGAAACGGCGGCTTTCCGCCCCGGCGCCGCCGTAACCGGACTCGGCGATCGTGCGGTACCAGCCGGCGTCCCAGCCGAGCAGGCCGGTGGTGCGCAGGGTGAGGTTCTGGTCGCCCTGGGCCTGGTCGGCGAGGAAACGGGTCATGGCCAGGGCCGCGCCGACGACGACCCGGGCGGCCAGCCAGGCGAGCAGCACCTCACGCCAGCGCCACGGGTCCGGCCGCCTGCGTGCCCCGGTGTGGCGTCCACCGTCGCGCCGGCCGTCACGCCGCGTCCCGCGTCGTTCGTCCACGACGACGGCGGACGCGGGGGTCGGCGGGGCGGCGGTCATCGTCAGGACGCCTGGAAGCGCAGCAGAGCGTAGTTCTCGTAGACCTTCGCCGGCAGGCCCTGCTTCATCACCTGGTCGGCGTGCGGACGGGCCTGCGCCAACGTGGTCTGCACCTCGGTGCACAGCTCCTCGTAGGTGCGGTACGCCCCGGAACCGGCGAGGAACACGGTGTGTTCGGGGCCGGCTTCGGCCAGGGCGCGCCGGGCGATCTCACGTCCGTCGGCGTTCTCGTTGCGCTGTTCGTAGTCGACCCAGTTGACCCGGTCCGGCGCGTCGTACGTCGGGACGACGTGCACCTTCAGCCACGGCGGGATGGTGCGGGCCAGGCCCGGGCCGATCTGGTCGGGGCAGATCAGCATCACATCGCCGGGATGGGCCAGCCGTTCCAGCACATCGGCGGCCTCGGTGGCCTGCGACCGTTCCCGGTGCAGGTCGGTGGTGCCCGCGAGCAGACCGATGGCCGCGGCGACGGCGATGACGCCCTGGAAGATCCGGCGGTCCCCGATGACGGTCGAGCCCAGGCCCAGGACCAGCAGGAACGGGACGAACGCGGTCGCGGTGTAGCGGTCAGCCCAGGCGTTGCCGACCAGCTTGCCGGCGGTGACCGCGACGAACAGGGTGCCGGTGGCCAGGAAGAACAGGGTGCGGCCGGGTTCCCGTCCGCGCAGGTCGATGAGCAGGAACCGGCCGCCGGTGGACTGCCCGGCGAGACCGGCCGCGGCCAGACCGGTGATCAGGAACAGCAACAGCCGCCCGAGGGTCGTCGGACCGCCGGCCCACTGGCCGTAGGCGTGGGAGATCGCCGCGTAGCTGGCCGGCTCGCCCCACGGGGTGCCGGTGTGGGCGAGCTGGTCGAAGAAGCTCGGCAGCCACGGCGCGAACACCAGCCCGCCGCCGACCAGCCCGATCAGCGCGTGGATCGGCCCCCGCCGCGCCGCCGCGGCCGACGACATGCCCCCCGCGGCGGACGCGGACGTCGCACCCGAGGTGCCACGCCCCCCCGAGCGGTGGCTGCCGCCCCCCGAACGTCCCGTCGAACCGGTGGACGTACTGCCCGAAACCCCCGCGGCCCGTGGCACCGGCGCGCCGGCCGGGCCACCGCGACGGGCGCGCCGGGCGCGATACCAGGGGCGGACGATCAGCAGCCCGAGCAGCCACACGCCGACGGTGACCAGCAGGTACAGACACCAGTAGTGGGTCAGCGCCAGGCCGCCGGCGGCCAGCGCCAGGCCGATCACCGACTTCGCCGAGGGTGCCCGCAGCACCCGTTCGAGCGCCACCCCGCCCAGCGCGGTGAGCAGCACGATCAGGCTGTACATGCGGGTCTCGGTGCCGAAGTACAACGCGAACGGCGAGGTCAGGTACAGCACCACGCTGACCCGCGCGCCACGCTCACCGATCACCCGCCGCGCGAGCAGGTACAACGGCCAGGCCGCCGCGATGTTGACCAACGCCGACAGTGATCGCACCGCCAGGGTGCTCTCGCCGACGACGGCGATCCAGCCGTGCAGCAACAGGTAGTAGAGCGGCGGCGAACCGTCCTGAAGCAGGCCGTCCCACATGGTGGTACCGGATCCGGACAGGGGCAGGCGGGCGATCGCCACGCTCTGCGCCTCGTCCAGCCACAGGGCCTGGGTGGCGGTGAACCGTACGATCACCGCGGCGGCGACGAGCGCGCCCACCACGATGGTGAACGCCCGCCCCGCGCGGTCGGAGGCGTTGCCGACCTGGTCGACCGGTTCGGGCTTGCGCTCCGCCGGGCGCACCGCGACGTCCGTCACGGTAGTTCCTTCCGTCCACGTGGTCCGCGGTGCGGCGGGTCAGCCAGGCCGGCGTGTCCTCGACCGGCCGGGCAGGCCCGCACCCGCAGTGCTGGAATCGTGCGGGCTGGCCCTTCGGACGGGCCGCCCCGCATTCGGGCTGGTCCCGTCGTACGGGCTGGTTACGTCTGGCGGGCCCACGCGCCCGCGGGTCCGGACGGGTGCGGGGGGCAGGCCGCGGGTGCCGCCGGGCATGGGCCACCGACCGTCCGGCGATCCTGTGATCACCGAGCGGTGGGAGGCCACGCCCAGGCACCTATTCTGGCGGCGCCGACCCGCCCCGGCTATTCCGGGGGCGGGCCGGCACCCCTGTCTCGTCGCGTTCGCCGTCGAACCATCGGCGGCGGTCGGCGCGGAGCCGGCCGCCGGGCCAGGTGCCCGACGTCGGGTCAGCGCTTGGGGGAGGAGACCTCTTCGTGGTAATCCTCGTCGACGTTGACCTCCCACACGTCGTGGTGGGTGCCGTCGACGATGTTCTCGACGGTGAGCAGCGCGGTCAGCATCGAATGGTCCTGGTTGTTGTACCGGTGCATGCCGTTGCGCCCGACCGGGTGCACGTTCGGCGTGTTCTCGGCCAGCCAGGCCCGAATGATGTCCACGTTCTTCTTGTACTCGGTGTCATAGTACGGGTACGCCTTCGGCATCCGGACGACGTAGCCCGTCTCGACCTGGCTCGCCCGGATCAGGCCGAGTTCGACCAGTTCCCGGGTGCCGAGTGCGATGAGGTCCTCGTCCGAGCTGCTCCAGGTGTCGTCGCCCTCGAAGACGAAGTACTCCAGACCCAGGCAGGTCTTGCCGTCCTTGACGAGATACGGCGACCAGGACGCGAAGTTCTGGATGCGGCCGACCTTCACCGTGGGCGCGTGGATGTAGATCCAGTTGTCCGGGAATCCGGCGGACTCCGGCACGACCAGCGCCACGGTGAGGAAGTCGCGGTACTTCAACGCGTTCGCCGCGGCGAGCACGTGCGCCGGTGCCGGCGGGTCCATCACCTTCACCAGCGACGAGAACGACATCGACGAGATGAACTCGTCGCCGGTGTACTGGTACTCGCTGCCGAGGTCGGTGCGCGACGACTCGGGCGCACCCGCGCCCGGCCCGTACCCGCCGATGACCTCGGTGGTCAGCCCGGTGGCACGGCCGTTCTCGTGGTGGATCTTACGGACCTTCTCCTCGAAGACGACCCGCCCACCCTGCTTGACGATCTTGTCGGTGGCGGTCTCCCACATCATGCCGGGCCCGTACTTGGGGTACTGGAACTCCTCGATGAGGGACGTGATGTCCTTCTGGTTCTTCTTCGGCAGCACCGCGTTGACGATGGCGTTGAACATCGACAGGCTCTTGATGCGCTGCGCCGCCCAGTCCGAGGGCATCTCGTTGACCGGCACTCCCCAGACCTTCTCCGTGTAGGTCTTGAAGAAGGTGCGGTACAGCCGCCAGCCGAAGCGGGCGACCAGCCAGTTCTCGTAGTTGCTCTGGTCCTTCGGCGGGCGCACCCGGGCCGCGGCGTAGGAGGCGATGCAGCGCGCCGCCTCGACCACACCGAGGTTGCCCAGCGCGTTCGCCGGCTTCAACGGGTAGTCGAAGAACTTGCCGTTGTAGTAGATGCGGCTCGACCGCGGCCGCATCAGGAAGTCCTCGTCGGGGAGGATCTCGTGCCAGAGCTTCTCGACCTCGGGGACCTTCGTGAAGAAACGGTGGCCGCCGATGTCGAAACGCCAGCCGTCGCGCTGCGCGGTACGACTGATTCCACCGACGACCGAGTCACCCTCGATAATCGTCACGGGCACGTCCCGTTTCACCAGCTCCCAGCCGGCGGTCAGGCCAGCTGGCCCGGCCCCGATGACGACTACCTCTGGCTTTTCGGTCACTGTGCCGGACCTCTCCTCAACACACCTGCATGGTCACTCCCGCGCCGGCGCCGGTGCACCGGACCATGGGGGTGCCGGACCCTGGGGCCGGCTACCGGGTGAGTGTTGCACGTGTACGGCTGTGATCCACCCGCACCCCCTCGCCGTTCCAGGACAGCCAACCGTGGTACGCGAGTCGTCCGGCCCGACCCCGCACCGATCCCCCGGGACGGGGGTGGTCGGCCGCTCTGGGATCGTGCGGTGGTGAGTACGGTGCGCCGGTGCGGCGCGTGACGCCCCGTCGCGGTGCGGCGCGGGACGCGGGCCCCACCCCGGCCGTGCCCGCCGCCGGGCCGGTGACCGGCGGATCCCGTCCGGTGCTGGCCGCGGTCCTGGTCAGCTGGTGCGCGCTGGCCTGCGGGATCGCGGCCAAGGACGGTCGCTACGGCGCCTGGGCGATGGCCGCCATCGGCATCGGCGTCACCGCCGCCACCTGCGCCACCTGGTGGGCCCGCCCCCGCCCCGGCCCCCGCCCGCTCGGCGCGGACGGGTGGGGCGGGCAGCGTCTGGCGTGGGCGTTCGTCGCGCTCACCGTGGGGATCGGTCCGCTGGTGCGCCATCCCCGTTACTACGCCAGCGGAACGCTGGCCGCCGTCGCCGACATCCTCGCGGCCTGCGCCGGCCTGCTGGCCGCCGCCACCATCGCGCTGCACCTCGGCGGCCCCCGCCGGGCACCCGACGGCGATGCTCAGGCGTCGGAGAGCGAGGACGTCGTGCCGGGTGGCGGTCGGGGCGTGTCGGGCGGACGGCCACGATGGCGGCCGGTCGGGCCTGGCCGCGGCTCCACGGCGCTGTTCTGGACGGTGCTGACGGTGGCCTGCGCGGCCGGGGTGGCCACCATCCGGGCCGCCCCCACCCCGCGCATCGACGTGTTCCACCTGTTGCAGGTCTCCGCGGTCGGGCTCGTCCACGGCGCCGACCTGTACCGCCAGCAGTGGGCGCCGGACCGGGCGTCCTACGGCGTCGACGGCCTGTTCGACGTCTACCCGTACCTGCCCTGGACGTCGGTGCTGCTCGCCCCGGCCCGGCTGCTGCTCGGCGACGTCCGTTACGGCCTGCTCGCCGCGCTCGCCGTCGCGGCGATCTGCGCCCGCCGGCTGGGCACCACCACCGCCGGGGCGGTGGGGATGCTGCCGCTGCTGGTGGTGATCCTGCCGGAGTCGATGTACGCGCTGCAGCAGTCGTGGACCGAACCGCTGCTGATCGCCTGCCTGGCCGGGATGGTGCTGGCGGTGCGCCACGGGCATCTCCGGCTGGCGGTGGTCGCGTTCGCGCTGGCGCTGGCGTCCAAACAGCATGTGGCGCTGCTGGTCCCGCTCGCGGCGGCCTGGCCGGCGTTCGGGGTGCGGCGCACGGCGGTGAGCGCGGGCACGGCGCTGCTGCTGGTCGCGCCCTGGCTGCTCGCCGGCCCGGGCGACTTCGTCGACGACGCGGTGGTCACGAACCTGCGTTACAAGGTCCTCGGCCACTCGCTGTCGGTGCCGGGCTGGGCGTCCCATTTCGGTGTGACGCTCGGTTTCGGACCAGCGCTGGTCGTGCTGGTCGCGGCCTACGCGCTGGCCTGGCGGGCCCGGGGCGACGCGGTCGGGTTCTGCCTCGGCGGCGCGCTCGTCCTGCTCGGCGCGAGCCTGATGAACAAACAGACCTTCTTCAATCACTACACGTTGCCGATGGGTCTGCTCGTGCTCACCGCCGTCCTGCTCGCCACGCCCACGCCCACGCCGACCAGGGCGGCACCACGAGGTCGTCGTTGACCCGTGGTACCGCCCTGGCAGCGAGAGCGACCGGTGGGATCACCGGCCCGGCCGTCCAGCGAGATCAGCTGGTGGCGTCGGCCTGCCTGCGGGCCCGCTCGCCGTAGAGGATGGAGGGCTCGAGCCCGTCCAGCGTCGGGACGCGCAGCGCGTACAGCTCCTCGCGCCCCACCCGCTCGGCCTGGGCGACGATCTCGTGCTCGTCGTAGTGGGCGGCGAAGAACTTCCCGGAGACCGCGTCGGCCTTGCCGGAGGCGAGGAACGTGGCCATCTCCGCGGCCCGCTCCGGCGGGTACCAGCCCTTGTCCTCCAGCTCGTGGCCGGGCGGGAAGATCCAGGAGAAGTTCTCCGGCGGGTTCGCCGCGAGGCTCTCACGGATGGGCCACATCGGATCGGTCAGCTTGCTGAGCACATTGCCTGGAGTGAACGAGAAGACCGCGACGCCACGGCCTTCCAGCTCGAGCGCGAGCATTTCCGAGAAACGGATGATTCCCGTCTTGGAGACGCCGTAGGGAACCAGGTAGGGCATGCCGACCATGCCGGCGCCGCTGGCCACGTTGATGATGTGTCCGTGCCCGGCCTCGAGCATGGCCGGCAGCGCCAGACGGGTGAGGTGGATCGCGGCGATCAGGTTCAGGTTCAGACCGCGGACGATCGCCTCGGGGTCCATGTTCTCGAACCTGCCCGACGTGCCGGGGACGCCACCACCGGCGTTGTTCACCAGGATGGTCGGCGCACCGAACTCGGTCGTCGTGAAGTCCAGCAGCGCCTGGACGGAGGCCAGGTCGGTCACGTTGGCCGTGTGCGCCGCCGCCCGCCCGCCCGCCGCCCGGATGAGGGACGCCGTCTCCTCGATCTCGTCCGTGGAGCGCGCCGAGACCACGACGGCCGCGCCCTCCTCGGCGTAGCGCAGGGCGATGGCGCGTCCGATGCCACGTCCGGCACCGGTGACAACGGCCACCTCACCAGTGAGCTGACTCATGGGTCAATCACCTTTCGTCATGTGAATGCTGGTGCTGGAACCGGGGATTCCGGTTCCCGTGTGGCAGCCCGTCGAGGACGGCCGCCAGGCTTTCTCCGCCCCGTGGCGCAGGCGAATCCGGGTCAGCTGACGCCGGGCGCGCGGGGGGCGCGGAAGTCGCGCAGCAGGTACTCGTCCATGATCGCGGCGGCCATGCGGGTGCCGTCGAGGAAAAGCCCGACGTCGTCGCCGATCGTGGTGGCGTTCTGCTGCCAGGTCGTCTGGCTGACGTCGCCGCCGTAGAAACGGGACGGATCGAGAATGTCCTCGAGCGAGGCGAAGTACTCGTCGCTGATCGCGTCGAACTGCGTGGTATCGGAGAACGGGTCGTCGGAGGCCGGCTTGCCCGCCGCCGGCAGCACGCGGGCGACCACGTTACGCACGTAGTTGCGCGCCGGGTGGATGCGCAGGGACATCGGCTGGTGCACGTCGATCCAGTGCCGCACGAGCTGGTCGTGGGTCAGCGACGGCGGCCGGTAGAGCAGCGCGGTCACGGTGTGCCCCGGCAGTGGCCGGGTGGCGCTGACCTGCCGGGGGCCGTTCCATCTGACGACGGCCTCCGTCACCACACCGGTCACGTGGTCCGGCCACACGTCGTCGACGAGGGCGGCGGCGTCCGCGGTGTCCTCGCCGGCCTCGACCCACACCGACAGCGTGGCGGCGAAACGACGGGCGACGGGCTCGGTGCGACGCTGCCACCGGTCGGTCGTCGCGCGGTCCTCCAGCTGCAGGCTGATCCCGAGATAGCGCTCGGCGGGCAGTTCGCCCAGCAGACGCTGGTTGAGCTGCTCGACGTCGGCGGGGCTGAGCGAGGGGGTGTCCCCCGGCTGGTGGGCGACGAAGACGACCTTCTCCATGAAGCTCCCTTGCGATACCGGAGTGGATCTGGCGGGGATCTGGCGGGGATGGGGCTGTCCGGCCCCTAGCCGGTGCCCACCGGGTGGACCGAGGTCAACGCCGGCAGCAGGATGTGATCGACGAATCCGGCGAGGTAGCCGGGGGTGACCTGGATGCCCTCGAACAGGGCCCGGCCGGGCATCATCGCGAGGAAGGCGAGCGGGCCGAACTCGAGGGCGGCGGTGTCGGGGACGAGCTCGCCGCGCGTCACGGCCTGGTCGAGGATGTCGCGCAGGGTGTCGTAGAACGGGGAGAACAGCCGGTGGCGCAGGGCGGCGCCGAGATCCGGATCGAGATGGCTGGCGTGGGCGAGCCCGGCCAGCAGCGGGGCGTCGGTCGGGGCCACATTGCCCAGGACCTCGGTCATCACCAGCAGATCGCCGCGCAGGCTGCCGGTGTTGATCCGGGTGGGCCCCGGGTTGTCGTGGTGCAGGGCCTCGACGACCAGGTCGACCTTGCTCTGCCACTGCCGGTAGAGCGTGGCCTTGCTGACGTGGGACCGGGCGGCGATCCCGTCCATGGTCAGACCGTCGTAGCTGGACTCGATCAGGAGCGCGATCACGTTGGTGTGGATCTCACCGACCCGTTCGGCGCTGAGCCGGCGGCTGCCCGCCGGCCGGGGTCCCCTCGGCGCCGTCCCCGCGGGAGGAGGCCCATCGCCGTCATCCGCCATGGTCTCACCCCTTCGTTCCACCGACCTCCGCCTGGGAACGAAACGGTACCGTACCCAAGGTGTGGGCGAAAGGGATTCGTGGGACTACGGAGGATCGACGTCCGCGCGACCCGGTCACCCCCTCGTCACCCGAGCACCCCACCATCCAGGTCGTGTCGGGTGGGGGCGCAGGGTGGCGGGGTGCAGGGTGGCGGGGTGCGGGGCGGGCCGGGGCCGCTTCTAACGCAGGGTGGAGAAACGTTCCAGGGAGGCGCCCTCGTAGAGGTCGCGCTGGTAGACCTGCACCGTGCGGTCGCGCAGGGTGGCGAGCTGGTCGGAGAGGACCGCGCACGCGCCCTCGAGGAACCGGTAGCCGTCGGCGCGCACCAGCAGCACGGCGTGGTCGGGGCCGGCGAGCTCGTTGACCTCGGCGGCGAACGCCGTGCCGTTGGCGTGGCGCATCCGGTCGGGATAGTCGACCCAGTCGACCAGCGAGGGGCCCGAGGAGTCCGCGTAGACGATCTCGCGCACGGTCAGTGGGCCGTGTCGGCTCAGCGCCCGGTGCACCGCCGGGCCGAGCTGGTCGGGGCAGTAGGCGACGACGTCGCCGGGGCGGGCCAGCGCCACGATCCGACCGGCGATCTCCCCGGCCTGGGTGCGTTCGGTGCGGGCCAGCTGCCAGCCGCCGATCAGCCCGCTGCCCACCGCCAGTACCAGCACGATCGCCCGCACCCGAGTCCCGGGCAGCACCGCGATACCGAGCGAGGCGAGCATCAGACAGGCCGGCAGCGCGATACCGGTGTACCGCTCGGCGTAGGCACTGCCGCCGAACGCGTTCACGAAGTAGGCGAGCACCAGCGGGGCCAGCCAGATCGCCGCGAGATAGCGCCCCGGTACCCGTCCGGTGACCCGGACCGCGAGTTCGCGGCCACCCGCCGGGCGGGCGGTGAACCCGATCAGGGCCCCGCCGAGCAGCACCACGCCGAGCAGCGCCCCGGTGGACTGCGGCCCTGCCCAGTCGAACACCGTGTCCAGCAGCACCTGGGCCTGCACCTTCGGCGCCCAGGGGGTACCGGTGTGCAGCATCTGGAAGGCGAACGACGGCATCCACGGCGCGAACAGGACGGCCGAGGCCGCCATCGCCACGAACGCCCGCAGCGTCACCCGCCGGTAGTACGGCCGCCGCCGGGCCTGCAACAGCAGGAACGCCGCCACCGTGAAGATCAGCAGGAACGTCCAGTAGTGCGTGTAGACCAGCGCGGTCGTCGTGAGCGTGAGCAGGCCCAGCCGGGGCAGACTCGAACGTTCCAGCGCCCGCACGGCGGTGAACCCGAACACCAGCACCAGCAGCACGACCAGCGAGTACATCCGCGTCTCGCTGCCGTACCGGATGGCATAGGGCGAGCAGGAGAACAGCAGCAGCGTCGCGACGGCCACCCAGGTCGGCGCGTCCGACCCGGCGTTGCCCGCGCCGGAGGCGATCCGCCCGACGCGGCGCCCGCCAAGCCACGCCAGCGGCAGGGTGAGCAGCGACAGCACACCGGACAGCGCCCGCACCGCCACATCGCCGTCGCCGAACACCGCGATCCAGACGTGCAGCAGCAGGTAGTACAACGGCGGTGAACCGTCGTGGCGCAGCGCGTGCAACAGGTCCGACACGGGCAGCGACGCGATCGCCACGGTCAGCGACTCGTCCAGCCACAGATGGCTCGGTGTCGCGAACCGCAGCACCGCGCCGACGGCCACGGCGAACCCGACGGCCACCATCAGCAGCGCGTGCGCATGCCCGCGGACCAGCCCCCACAGTCCCCGCCAGGCCGGCCCGATGCCACGGGACGGTGCGACCTCGCCGGCCAGCCCGGTGCTCTGGGTCAGCTCGGTGTCCGAGGTGGGGCCGGTCCCCGGGATCGGCGAGGCCACCTTCGGCTCGGACGACGAGCCGTGGGCAGGTGGTGGGCCGCCCTCCAGGGATGCCAGCCTGCCCTCGAGAGGTCGAGGGCGCTCGGGATCGCGGGGGCCGGGCAGCAGCGCCGGTCCCGGAGCGGCCTCGCTGCTGCCCGTCGCGTCTGCATCCACGATGGGAACGCTACCCATCCTCTCGCCGCACGATCTTGCCTCCTGCCCGGGGCGTGCACGCGCCCGGGGCAGGGCGCGCCAACCGCGGCGACGTCGGCCCTCGTCGCCGCACCCTCAGCTTGTCATCCGGCGGTCACCGTACGGCCACCGGGCTGTCCCCGGGGACCCACCGTCCCAGACGGGGACACACCCCTGCCACATCGAGGGGCAACGTGGGCGACCTCTCGGTCAGCCGTTGCCGGCGGCCTCGTCCGGCGGGCTGGGCCGGCGGTAGTCGATCGAGGGCTCCAGCCCGTTCAGGGTCGGAATGCGCAGCGCGTACAGCTCCTCGCGTTCCACCCGCTCGGCCTGCGCGACGATCTCGTGCTCGTCGTAGTGGACGGAGAAGAACCGTCCGGTCGCCGCGTCCGCCCTGCCGGAGGCGAGGAACAGGCACAGCTCGGCCGAGCGCTCCGCCGGATACCAGCCCTCGTCCTCCAGGGCATGACCCGCGGGAAAGACCTTCGGGAAGTCCTCCGGCGGGTTGTTGATGAGCTCGTCGCGGTGGGGCCACATGGGTTGGGTCAGCTTGCTGAGCACATTGCCGGGTGTGATCGAGAAGACGGAGATGTTGTGTTCCCGCAGTTCCAGGGCGAGCATCTCGGAGAACCGGATGAGGCCCGTCTTCGAGACGCCGTAGGGCACCTGGTAGGCCATGCCGATCATGCCGGCGCCGCTGGCCACGTTGATGATCCGCCCGTGCCCGGCCTCGAGCATGTCGGGCAGCACGAGACGGCTGGCGTAGATCGGGGTGAGCAGGTTCAGGTTGACCCCACGCAGGATGCCTTCGGGCTCCAGCAGGCTGAACCGGCCCGACGTACCGCGGCCACCACCACCGGCGTTGTTCACCAGCACGGTGACCGGTCCGAACTCCGACCGGGCGAAGTCCAGGACGCCCCTGAGCGCCTCCAGGTCGGTCACGTCGGCCTGACGGGCCGCGGCCCGCCCGCCGGCGGCCCGGATCAGGGCGACCGTCTCCTCGATCTCCGCGATGTGGCGGGCGGTGACCACGACCGCCGCGCCCTCCTCGGCGAAGCGCAGCGCGATCGCGCGTCCGATGTTGCGGCCACCGCCGGTGACGACGGCGACCTCACCTGCGAGCTGACTCATGAGCCGATCACCCTTCTGACCTGTGTTGTCACTAACCTGTGTGGTGTCGACGGACCCGGGGATCCGCATCTCGGGAAGGCGGCGCGTCGGCGGCCAGGGCGCCGGCTACGGCCCGGCCGGTGGCGACGCCGTCGGCGACGATCCGACCAGCGCCGGCAGCAGGATGTGATCGACGAATCCGGCGAGGTAGTCGGGGGTGACCTGGACACCCTCGAACAGGGCCCGGCCGGGCATCATCGCCATGAAGACGAGCGGGCCGAACTCGAGGGCCGGGCTACCGGGTGGGATCTCGCCGCGTTCCACCGCGCGGTTGAGGATGTCGCGCAGGATGGCGTGGAACGGGGCGAACAGTCGGCGGCGTAACGCGGCACCGAGGTCCGGATCGAGGTAGCTGGCGTGCGCGAGGCTGGCCAGCAGCGGTGCGTCGGTCGGGGCGACGTCACCGAGGACCGTGGTCATCGCCAGCAGGTCGCCGTGCAGGCTGCCGGTGTCGATGCGGGCGGGCGGGGGGTTGTCGTGGCGCAGGGCCTCGGCGACCAGATCGGCCTTGCCCTGCCACTGCCGGTAGAGCGTGGCCTTGCTGACCCGGGACCGGGCGGCGATCCCGTCCATGGTCAGGCTCGCGTAACCGACCTCGATCAGCATCTCGATCACGTCGGCGTAGATCTCCCCGACCCGGTCGGCGCTCAGCCGCCGGCTGCCCGCCGGTCGCACCCGCGTCGCCGCCGCACTCCCGGGACGAGCCCCGTCACCACCGTCTGCCATGGCCTCACCCCACCGTCACCACTGTCGTCCGGGAACGAAACGGTACAGTTCCGCTGGCCGTGGGGCCACCGGCCCGGTCGGGTCGGATCGGGCTTACGCCGAAGGTCGACCCGGCGCGGGTGGCGGGGGTCAGACGGTGTCGTCGAGGTCGTCCTCGAGATCGTCCTCGGAGCCGTCCTCGAACTCACCGGCCTCGTGGCCGGCCAGCAGCGGGCCGAGTGACGTCACCCGCCGCCGTCCGCCGGAGGTGCGCACGGCGTGGCGGACGGCCGGGCCGTTGACCGCCACGATCGACAGGTGGCTCGCCGCCCGGGTCAGAGCCGTGTAGATCAGCGGGCGGGTGAGCATCCGCCCGGCCTCCGGGGGGAAGACGGCGACGACGGCCGGCCACTCGCTGCCCTGGGCCCGGTGCACCGTCACCGCCCACCCCAGGCGCAGATCAGCGAGCAGACCGACGGGAACCTCGACCGTCCCGCCGGGGAAGGCGACCCGCAGCGCGCCGCGATCGCCGAGTGCGACGACCGTGCCGATCTCACCGTTGGCGAACCCGATGTCGACGTGGTTCGCCGTGGCCACCACCCGGTCACCGATGTCGAACGCCGAGGTCGAGCCGCCGCCCCCAGCTCCGGGGCCGGACGTACCGGGATTGAGGACGCGCTTGAGGGCCGTGTTCAGCGCCGTGGTGCCGGCGGGACCGGCGTGCACGGGCGTGACGACCTGGATGTCGGTGACCGGGATGCCCAGGGCCCGCGGAATGGAGTCGGTGACGAGCTGCACCGTGCGGTGGGCGGCCTCGCCGGAGCTCTTCGCGGGTACGACGACGACCTCCCGGCCGGCGTCCGGCGCGGGCGGCGGCAGCTCACCGCCACGGACCGCGGCCGCCAGGGTCGCGATACCCCCGCCGTCCACCTGGCGGTAGAGCCGGCGCAGTTCCGTGACCGGTACCTCGCCCCGCGGATACGGGTCGTCCTGGCCGGTGTCGTCCTGGCCGGTGCCGTCCGGGCCGGCCTCGACGGGGCCGCGGGCCAGGCCGTAGTCGAGCAGGTCGGTGAGGACCTGGCCGGGGCCGATGCTCGGCAGCTGGGCGGGGTCACCGACGAACATCAGGTGGGTGCCGTCGGCGCAGGCGTCGAGCAGGGCGGCGGCGAGCTCGGCGTCGAGCATGGACGCCTCGTCCACGACCACCAGGTCGGCGTCGATCGGATTGTGTTCGCCGCGGGCGAAACCGGCGCCGCGGCCCTGGGCGCCGAGCAGGCGGTGCAGGGTGCTCGCCGGTGCGTCGCAGAGCTCCTCGAGGCGCTTGGCGGCCCGTCCCGTGGGTGCGGCGAGCGCCACCTCGGCGCCGGCCGCCTCGGCCAGCCGGACCACGGCCGCGACGGTGCGGCTCTTGCCGGTGCCCGGGCCGCCGGTGAGCACGCTCACTCCCGACTCCAGCGCCGCGTGGGCGGCGCGCAGCTGCACCTCGTCCAGCCCGTGCACGGCGTCGTCGGCGTCCCTGGCCGCGCCGGAACCGCCGCCGGCCGCGCCCACCTGATCGTCCGCACTGGCGTCGAGACCCGCGGCGTCGCCGTCGGTGTCCTCGTCATCGGCGGTGTCGCTGGTGTCCTCGGTGTCGTCGTCGAAGCTCAGCTCGGTCGCCGGCGGCGGGACGGGGACGGCCGGGGTCACCGCGTCGTCGTCGGTGGAGTCGGGCCGGCGGCGGGCGCGTGGCTGGTCGGCGCGCAGGGGCTCGGCGGTGGCGATGAGGCGTTCGATGCCGTCGGCGATCAACTGTTCGGCCATCGCATAGCGCTCGAGCGCGATGCGGTCGCCGACAGCGAGGATGCGTCCGTCCTCGAAGGCGGCGGCCAGGGCGATCCGCGGGTCGGCGACGCCCTCCCGGGCGGCGGCGGCGAGCACCGGCTCGACGGGGGCGGCGGTGTCCCCGGAGCGGGCGGCGGCCCGGCTGAGCAGGTAGGCGAGCACCGCCGGGCCGCGCAGCGGATCGTCGCGGTGGCGGCCACGTAGCCGGGCGAAGCGGTCGGCCTGGGTGATCTCGGCGTCCGCGCTGAGCAGCGCCCACGGGTCGGCCCGCAGGTCGTCGGCGGCGGTGGGGCCGAGCCGTTCGACGGCGGCGCGGGCCAGCCGCGCCGGCAGGTTCGCCCCGACGAGCAGCTCGACGACGGCGTAGGTGGCCGCGGTGGAACGGAAGCTGTCGACCAGTCGGCGGGCCCGTGGGCCGGAGACACCCTCCACCTGGCCGAGGCGTCCGACGTCGACATGGTCGGGCAGGCTGATGCCGGCGGCGGCCAGCCGGGCGCCGGTGGTGCGGCCCAGACCCGGCCACAGGCCGGCGTCGTGGAAGGCGGCGAACACCGCGTGCGGATCGGTGCTCTGCTCGTCGCCGGGCGGGGCCGGGGCCACGGCGGTGCTGCTCGGGTACGCGTCGGGCATGCCGGGAAGCGTAACCACGGATCGTCCGGCACCGGTCGATGCCCACTCGGTAGCGTGAGCGCAACCTCCGGCGAAAGGGACGACGCGTGACCACGGTTCTGCTGGTCCGGCACGGCCTGACCGCCGTCACCGGCAAACTCCTGCTGGGTTGGACGCCGGGCGTGGGCCTGGACGAGCGCGGCGCCGCGCAGGCCGCGGCGGTGGGGACACGGCTGTCCCCGGTGCCGCTGGCGGCGATCGTGTCCAGCCCGCTGGACCGCTGCCACCAGACCGCGCAGGCCATCGCCACGCGCCGCCCCGACGAGCCGGCGACCCCCGGCGGGCGGCAGGAGGTCACCGTCGACGAACGTTTCGGTGAGGTCCACTACGGCGACTGGACCGGTCGGGAGCTCAGCGACCTGGTCAAGGAACCGCTGTGGAAGGTGGTGCAGAGCCATCCCAGCGCCGTGGTGTTCCCCGGCCCCGAGGGGGAGGCGCTGCGGGACACGCAGTCGCGCGGGGTCGCCGCGGTCCGGGAGTGGAACGAGCGTCTCGGCCCGGACGCCACCTGGCTGCTGTGCTCGCACGGCGACGTCATCCGCACCATCGTCGCGGACGCCCTCGGTATCCACCTCGATCTCTACCACCGGATCACCATCGACCCGTGCTCCCTGACGGTGATCCGCTACGGGGAGCGGCTGCCGCTGGTGCGCCGCCTCAACGACGTCGGCGGCGACGTCACCGACCTGCTCCCCCCACCCCCCGCCGCGGCCACGGACGGTGCGGCCACGGATGGCGGTGCGGCCACGGATGGCGGTGCGGGTGGCGGCGGTGGTGCGTCCCGCGGGACGTCGACGTCCGAGGGGGCGGGTGGGCCGGGCACGTCCGAGGGGGGTGACGGGCATCCGGTCAGGGCGGACGAGGTGGACCCGGACGCGGTGATCGGCGGCGGAGCGGGCGCGTGGGTTCCGCCGCCCGCATAGAGAGCTGGCTCACATCGTCCGGTCGGGGACAGTCCGGGTACCGGCCGGACAGACTGGGCTGATGGGCGATACCGCGGTGGGTCCGACCGACCTCGGGCCGGGGCGACGCCAACCCCTCGACCCGCTCGACTGCGGCGGTCTCGAACTCGACGGCGCCCTCGACCTGCTGGCCGCGGGCGAACTCACCGTGACCGGGCGGATGACCGACGCCAGCAACGCCACCCTGTACTGCGAGATCGCCGCCGGGGAGAGCTCCGGTCGCTGCGTCTACAAGCCGATCCGCGGCGAACGCGCCCTGTGGGACTTCCCCGACGGCACCCTGGCCGCCCGCGAGCTCGCCGCCTACGAGGTGTCCGCGGCGCTCGGCCTCGGCATCGTGCCACCGACGATCATGCGGGACGGCCCGTTCGGCCCGGGCATGCTCCAGCTGTGGATCGACACCGACGTCACCGTCGACCTCGTCGCCCTCACCCGCTCGGACGACCCGCAGCTGCGCCGCATCGCCCTGTTCGACGCGGTGATCAACAACGCCGACCGCAAGGGCGGCCACCTGCTGCCCGCGCCGTCCGGGCGTGTCCACGGCATCGATCACGGCGTGACGTTCCACGCCGAGGGCAAGCTGCGCACCCTGCTGTGGACGTGGCGTGGCCGGCGCCTGTCCGCCGAGGAGACGGCGCTGCTGCGCGGCCTCGCGGAACTGCTCACCGGGGACCTCGGGCGCCGCCTCGAACCGTTGCTGACCGTCACCGAGCTCACCGCGCTGGACGCCCGACTGGACGGTCTGCTGGACACCGGTCGCTTCCCGCTGCCCTCCGGTGACTGGCCTCCCATCCCCTGGCCGCCGTTCTGACCTCCCGGCGCGGCATGTTTGCGCAGGTCGATTACGTCGCGGTTACCCGTCTTGCCGCCGCCGGACCCACCGTTCGCGGTTACGCTGACACGCATGCAGGCGTGGCCATCTCCCCCGGTACGTCCCCTTCCCGGCCGTGGCGGGCCGTTGAGGATCCTTGATACCGCCTCCGGTCGGATCCGCCCCCTGGCGCCGGGGCCCACCGCGCATCTCTACGTCTGCGGCATCACGCCCTATGACGCGACGCATCTCGGCCACGCCTTCACCTACCTGACCTACGACCTGGCCCAGCGGGTGCTGCGCGACGCCGGCCACGACGTCCGATATGTGCAGAACGTCACCGACGTGGACGATCCCCTGCTCGAGCGCGCCGAGCGGGACGGGATCGACTGGCGTGATCTCGCCAGCCGTGAGATCGCCCTGTTCCGCGAGGACATGGCCGTCCTGCGCATCCTCGCACCGGACGCCTACATCGGGGTCGTCGAGGCCATCGAGCTGATCGTCACGATGGTCGCCGAACTGGTCGAGCTGGGAGCCGCCTACCAGGTGGACGACGACGTGTACTTCTCCGTCGCCGCCGCCACCGGGTTCGGGGAGGTCTCCCGGCTGTCCCGCCCGCAGATGCTCGCCCTGTGCGCCGAACGCGGCGGTGACCCCGACCGTGCCGGCAAGAAGGACCCGCTCGACCCGCTGTTGTGGCGGGCGCACCGTCCCGGCGAGCCGTCGTGGCCCTCACCGTTCGGCCCCGGCCGGCCCGGCTGGCACATCGAGTGCGCCGCCATCGCCCGCCACCACCTCGGCGGCGTCGTCGACCTCCAGGGCGGCGGTGCCGACCTGACCTTCCCGCACCACGAGTGCAGCGCCGCCCACGCCGAGGTCGCGGCCGGTGCCCGTCCGTTCGCCCGCAGCTACGTGCACACCGCCCTGGTCAGCCTGGACGGCCACAAGATGTCGAAATCGCGGGGCAACCTGGAGTTCGTCTCCCGTCTGCGACGCGAGGGCGCGGACCCGGCCGCCGTCCGGCTGGCGCTGCTCGACCACCAGCACACCAGCGAGTGGGAATGGACCCCCGCCTGTCTGAGCGCGGCCACGGCCCGCCTGACGCGCTGGCGGGCCGCCGTGGCCCTGCCCGCCGGCCCGGACGCCACGGGCGTGCTCGCCGCCGTCCGTGCGCGGCTCGCCGACGACCTGGACGCCCCCGGTGCCCTCGCCGCCGTCGACGCCTGGGCGGACGCCGCGCTGGCCGACGGGCGGCCCGCGTCCGGGGTGCTTGCCGAAATGAGTCGTTTTGGCGGTGACACCGCAGGTGGGGTCTCGCGCGCTTGGCCTTCTGGTGACATGACGGGCGTGGGAGGGGAGGCGCCCGCACTGGTCTCCCGGCTGGTTGACACACTGCTTGGTGTAGACCTTGAACCCGTCCCACCTACAGGGAGCTGATGGATGGGGTCGCACCACCGCGGTACCGGGCCCGGATCCGCCGACGAACGGCCCTCCTTCGACGAGGTCGCCCACGGCTACGACCCGCGTCAGGTGGATGACTACCTCCTTACGTTGTGGCGTTACGCCAGCTCGGTGACCTCGCGTGCCGCGGCCGCCGAGAGCGCCCTGCGCCACGAACGGGAGCGTCAGGCCACGGCGAGCGCCGGTGGCCCGGGCGCTGCTGGTTCGGCTGCTGCTGGTTCGGATACTCCCTCCGCCGGCAGCCGCATCGGTCAGATGCTCGCGATCGCCCAGCGCGAGGCCGAGGACATCATCGAAGGCGCCCGCCGGATCGCCGAGTCGACCCTCGAAGAGGTCATCGAGGACGCCGGCGCCAACCACCCGATCGTCCGCGAGGCCCGCGAACAGGCCGAGAAGCTGCTGCTCGACGCGGTCGAGGAAAGCCGCCAGATCGCCCACACCCGCCACCTCGAACTCCAGGAGCAGATCGCCCGGGCCGCGGCCACCCTGGACGTGCTGCGCCACCAGCAGGGCGAGATCATCGGCGCGGTCCTGCGGCTGCGTGCCGTCCTGGGTTCCGACGAGGTCGACCGAGCCGTCACCGACCTCGCCCGCGCCGGCTCCGCCGCCCCGTCCGCCGCGCCCCCTGGCAGCGTCGACGGCAGTGCCGCCGGTTCCGGCCCGACCTTCGGGGCCGCCGGCGGTCCGTCCTCGTTCGGCCCCACCGCCTCCGCCGGTGACTCGGCATCCGCCAGCACCTCGACGTCGGGTGGCGACCCGGGCTTCGGCGACACCTCGACGCTCGGTGACGACCCAGGGTTCGGTGGCACCGCGACATTCGGTTCCGCCGGGTCCGACCCGTCGGCGTACGGCTCGTCGCCGGGCGGGCCGGTGGATTCCGGGGCCGGAACTGCCCAGGCATCGGCGGCCTCCGGTGCGCCGGGGTCGTGGCCCGGGGCTTACACGTCCTCGGCCGACGGGGCGCCGGCATCGGGGCGGCTGGGTGGCAGCCAGCCCCAGGCAACGTTCGGCCCGTCCGGTGCGGCCACCAGCGGCCCGGGCGGCCGCCGGTTCGGTACGGGCCCTGCCGGTCATGGTCCCGCCGGTCATGGTCCCGCCACCGGCGGGTGGGTGGCGTCCACGGCGACGGCGCCGAACGGGGCCACATCCGCCGGCACCGCCGGATCGGCGGGCGCGGCGTCGGCCGGCTACGCCACGGCGGGGACAGCGACGGTCGGCGACGGCTTCGCCGGCTCCACGGAGGGCTCGGCACGGCCCTTCGTCCCACGAACCCAGGGGACGGCCACGGCAACCTCGGCGGGCACATCCGCCTGGGCGACCGCCGGTTTCGGCCGTCGCGCGCCGGGACGCCACCGGCTCACCGACCCAGCCGCCGCCGACCCAGCCGGCCCCACCGATCCGGGCTCCAGCGACCCCGGCCACGCCGATGCCCGCTACGGCGACGCCCCTTACGGCGACACCCGCTATGGCGAGGCCACCTACACCGACGCCCGCTACGGCGATCCTGGCCACTCCGACGCTGGCTATCCCGATCCCGGCTCGACCGATGCCCGCTACGGCGAGGTCGGATACACCGCCGCCGGTCACGCCAACCCCGGCCAGACCAGTTCCGGCTACCCAGACACCGCACGGGTCGGCGGGGCCGACCCGTCGACCGGGTCCACCGCGCGTCCGGGCGGCAGCGCGACGACCGGCGTCCGCTACCGTCGCGGTGTCGACGAGGAGATCATCGACGCGGAGATCGTCGACGAATAGCGGTCACGGCCGGGCCGCCGGCCCGACGGTCGCCGGCGCTACTGACCGCGGCGGCGCAGGTACCGCTCGAACTCGCGGGCGATCGCGTCGCCGCTGGCCTCCGGCAGGGCCGTCTCCGGCTCGCGTGACTCCAGCGACCGGACGTACTCGGCGACCTCGGTGTCCCCGGCCGCGAGCTCGTCGACCTGACGTTCCCACGCCTTGGCCCGTTCGGGCAGGTCACCAAGCGGAATCTCGATGTCGAGCAGGTCCTCCACCCGGCGCAGCAGGGCCAGTGTCGCCTTCGGGCACGGCGGGTTCGCCACATAGTGCGGCACCGCCGCCCAGAACGACACCGACGCGAGCTCCGCGCGCGCGCACGCCTCCCCGAACACCCCGACGATGCCCGTCGGCCCCTCGTAACGGGACGGCTCCAACCCCAACCGCGCGGCGGTGGCCGCATCCCCGGCAGTGCCACTGATCGGAACCGGTCGGGTGTGTGGCGAGTCGGCCAGCAGCGCCCCGAGCGAGATCACCATATCGCTACCGAGCGCGTGCACGGCCTCGATGAGCTCGTCGGTGAACCCCCGCCAGCGCATGTTCGGCTCGAGCCCACGGATGAGCACCAGGTCCGTCTCGGACTTGGGCGGCCGGGCCACCGACAGCCGGGTGGTCGGCCAGGTGATCTTCCTGGACGCCCCGTCGGTGCCGGTCACCGTCGGCCGGTTGACCTGGAAATCGTAGTAGTCGTCCGGGTCGATCGCACCGATCACCCGCGCCTTGAACGCCGTCTCCAGATGCTCGACGGCCGCGGACGACGCGTCGGCTGCGTCGTTCCATCCTTCGAAGGCGGCTACCACAACCGGCGACCGCAGCTGGCCGACGCCGGAGAACTCGATCACCTACCACCTCCTGCCGCCCAGCGGCGGCCCACTGCCCCCGTGACAGTGCCACGGTACGTCCTCACGTGGACGTCTCCTGCCCCGAGCTGACATCCGGTGACGTCAACCCGCCTCGCCCTCGGTGGGAATCCCCCGCCCATGGGGGACCCGCCGCGGTTCCAGTCTGCCGGTGTTCTCGTGGGAACGCCTTTCCTCGATCTGACGACAGTCCGCCGGCACCCCGGAGACAGTCCGACGGTCACACTCTGCAACGTCACTAGTGCACCCTGCCCCAGCGGCGTCGGACGGTGCCGGGTGTACCGGGCACACGTCCCGGAATGTTGCGCTGGCAGCACCGTATCGGCTTCGGACGGATACCCGCCGATGCGGGATCGTGAACAGTCCCGCCACAAGCTGTCCGAGTCACGACAGCCGGCGCCCACCCGTTCGACCCGGCCGGGTGTCAGCCCCACCGGCGCCGTCCGGCAGCATACGAACTGGACGGTTCACCACACCACCCGCACCTCCCGCACGACCGGCAGCCTGCGCACCACAGGCAGCCGCCTCCGCACGATCCGTCATCTCAGCCCAGGCAGGAGCGAACGTGGGTAGCCTCGCGGCGGTCTTCTTCGACATGGACGGACTGCTGGTCGACACCGAGCCGATCTGGACCGTGGCCGAACACGAGGCGGCCGCCCGCCTCGGAGGGACGTTCACCCCCGCCATGAAACGCGCCATGATCGGACACGGTATCGACACCGCTGTCCCCATCATGGTCACGATGCTCGGCCAGCCGCTGTCCGCGGTCGAGGAAACCGCCCAGTTCCTGCTGCGCCGCTCCGCGGAGCTGTTCCGCGAACCGGGCGTCATCGTCGCCCAGCCCGGCGCCCTGGAACTGCTCACCGCCCTACACGAACGTGGCGTGCCCACGGCGCTGGTCTCCTCCTCCTTCCGCAACCTGATGGACCCCGTCCTGGAGATCGTCGGCCGCGGCCTGTTCGCGGTGACCGTCGCCGGCGACGAGGTGCACCGCCGCAAGCCCGACCCCGAGCCCTACCTGAGCGCCGCCGCGCACCTGGGCGTCGACCCGCGCGCCTGCATCGTCCTCGAAGACAGCCTCTCCGGCGCCTCCGCCGGCATCGCCGCAGGCTGCGCCACCATCATGGTCCCCTCGATGCCCCCCCACGACCCCACCACCGACCTACCAGCCCCCACCGCCCCACCATCTCCCACCGGCCCATCGGCCGTGACCGGCCGCTCGGCGGAGGCTGACCTTCAGGCCCTCGCCGACCTACCGGAGGTCGCCCACCTGCGTGACCAGCTCGCCGGCCTCGTCGCGAGCCTGCACGCCCTCGACCCCGACAGCCTTGAGGACCTCCTCGCCGCCCACCGCACCCGCATCTGAGCCGCCCCGCCCCTGACCCGCCCCCACCTCAGCCATGGACGTCAGAGCGTGGTGGCCGGGCGGGTCACCTGCAGGGACCAACGGATCTGCTCGATGACGGCATGCGCGCGAAGCAGCAGATCGGTCCAGGTGAACCGCAGCACGATCCAGCCAAGGGACAACAGGTCGTTCTGCCGGGCACGGTCACGGAACAGCGCCCGCGGATGCTCGTGCACAGCGGTTCCGTCGACCTCCACGGCCACCAGGCGGCTCGGCCACGCCAGATCAACCCGGGCCAGCAGCCGTGGCCGAGCCGACCACGCCTCCTTGGCCAAGGCCGTGGAAGCACGGGACCGCTCATACGGTTCCTCCGCTTCGGAGCCCTCGGGTAGCCAGCCTGGCTCCCGGCCGTCACCCCAGATCGACCATTGCAGCTGCTCAGGCGTGAGCCCCGCATCCATGAGCACCAGCCGCATGCGCGTCTCCAACGGCGACTCCGCCCGCCCGTCGACCAGCCCCAACCATCCATACCGCTCGGCGACGCCCCTGCGCCCCGCGGCGGCGTCGCGGATCTCCCCGATGTCCGTGATCCGCCCTTGATGCAGCGCCGCGTCCAGCAGACCGACGGCAGTCTCCCGATCGCAGCTCACGAGCAGATCAACCAGCGTTCGGGTGACCTCGGTCACCGGGATGCCACGGACCTTGACCACCTCCTGCGCACGGTAGGCGCCAAGATGCCGCACCAGCCCACGGACATCCGCCCCGTGCGCGCTACGCGGCAGCAGCACATGCACCGGATGGATGTAAGCCGCCCTGCCCGGGCGGCCAGCCCCAACCATGGTGCCCGGCCCCTCCCTGTTCCCGGCGCTGGCCGGACCACGTCGGTCAGACACGTCGGAGCTGGGGGTTCGTGGCGGAAGACGGAGATCGGGCAGGCCCGGTAGCCCAAGCAGCGCGGCCGCCGTGACATTGCAGATCACCGCGCTGGGCCGGCCGACCAGCGCGGCCCGCGCCGGCCCCCGCACCGGATGAGCGTCCGGGAGCAGAACGGTGCCGCGGCAGGGAACGACCCAGCCATCATCGCGTATGCAGCGCTCGAACTGCCAGCGCCGAATCCCGGCTGCCCTGACCTGCGACCAGGTGAGCATGCCATCCTGCTTCCGCGCGAGACGCCGCAGATCGGCGGGAACCTCGATGGGCTTCACCTGTTCCACACTGGCCCGATCCCGGTCGGATGACCATCACCCGTGGAAACCTGTGGAAAAACGCGCTCCTGTGGACAACCCTCTCGAGGTAGTGCACCAGATCAGTGCGGTGGCGCTCGTTGGATCCCGTTGTCCCCGCCCACGGTTTCGCCTCCAGTGATCAGGCTGCGTGTCACGCCTCCGGTCGACGGCTGGCCGGCGCTGCTGGAATTGCTGGAGTTGCCGTGCCGAGGGTTTTTCGGTCACATGCCGAGGGATGTTCGAGAATTCGGGGGGTGGAAAACCAAACAACCCTCGGCATGAGGCGAAGGCGGCGCACGGCGCGGCCGGAACGCGCGGCATTGGGGAGGAGAAATAGGGCAAATAGGAAAATTCGGGAGCAGGGAGCGGGGGAGTGTCAGGTGGTGGAGATGGCGCGCAGGATGTCCATGCGGGCGGCGCGCAGGGCGGGGAAGACGGCGGCCAGGACGCCCAGCAGGATGCCGACGCCGATCACCGTGATGATGGTGGGGGAGGGGTAGGCGAAGGTGCTGATGCCCTGGCTTGCGAGTGCCTTGGTGAGGGCCCAGCCGAAGACGCTGCCCACGGCGACGCCGAGTACCGCACCGAAGACCGAGATGATGGTCGACTCCATGACGACCATGGCGCGCATCTGGCTGCGGGACATACCGACGGCCCGCAACAGGCCGATTTCCCGGGTCCGTTCGATCACGGACAGGGCCAGGGTGTTGACAATGCCGAAAAGGGCGATGATGACGGCGAGCGCGAGGAGTACGTAGATGAAGCCGAGCAGCTGATCGACCTGTTTTTCCTGTTGGGCGACGAACTCGGACTGGTCGCGGACCTCGACGGTGGCGTAGGGCTTCACCGCCGTGTCTATGACGGCGCGCACGGCGGCCGGATCGGCACCATCCGCCCGTTTGACGAGAACGAAAAGGTCGAGGTCCTGGGTGGAATGCCGGGCGTACTGACCGGTGGAGACGATCCAGGAGCCGGCGACCTGGCTCTTCTTGTAGATGCCGGCGACGGTCAGTTTGTCGGTGCCGTCGGGGTAGGTGACGGTTATCGCCTGCCCGACGCGAAGGTGACGGTCGGTGGCGGTGGCCTCGTCCACCAGCAGGGTGCGGTCGTTGAGGTTGTGCAGGTCGCCATCCACCTTTTTGATGGCGAGAACCTGGAGCAGACCGGCGGGGTCGCCGGCGAGAAGCTGAACGGTTCTTCCTTCGACCTTCGCGAGGCCACCGCGCAGGCCGGTGGCCACGCCGACGCCGGGGCGGGTGGCGATGTCACGGGCGACCTGGCCGCTGAAGCCGGTACCGAACCCCTTGGCGGTCAGGTAGTAGTCGGCACCGAGGCTGTTCTGCACCGTGGTGCGCACCGATTCCTTGATGGACTGGCCGAGAATCGAGAACGCGCTGACCAGGGCCAGGCCGATCATGAGGGCGGAGGCGGTGGACGCGGTGCGGCGTGGGTTGCGCATCGCGTTCTGCCGGGCGAGATGCCCGGTGGTGCCGAACGCGGCGACGAAGGGGCGTCCGAGCACCCGGATCACCGGGACGGACAGCAACGGCGACAGCGTCGCCACCCCGAGGAAGATCGCCGCGGCACCGCCGCCGACCGCCCCGGCCGCGGACTTCCCCGCCGAGGCGGCGCCCACGGCCAGCAGGAGCACGCCCAGCCCGGTCAGCACCAGCCCTGAGATCGCCCGCAGCCGCAGCGAACGCGTGGGCAGCACGTAGGTGTCCCGCATCGCCGCGATCGGTGGAACCGACGCGGCCTTACGCGCGGGAACGAACGCCGCCACCGAGGTGATCACGATGCCGACGGCGTAGGCGATGATGATCGTGCGGGTTTCGAAGACCAGTGATCCGCTGGGCAGGTCGACGCCGAACGCGCCCACGGCCGTGCGCAGCAGCACGGCCAGGCCCGCGCCGAACACGAGCCCCACGGTCGCCCCGGCGGCACCGACCAGGGCCGCCTCGACCTGCAGGGACAGCTGGACCTGACGTCGGCTGGCCCCGATGGCGCGCAGCAGTGCCAGCTCCCGCACCCGCTGGGCGACGAGCATCGTGAACGTGTTGAAGATGATGAACGCCCCGACGAACACCGAGATCGCCGCGAAGATCAGCAGGAAGGTGGAGAAGCCGCCGATGGCCTGCTGGATGGCGCTGGCGTTCTCGTCCGCGAGCTGTTTGCCGGTGATGGCCTGGACACCGGCGGGCAGGGTCGCGGCGATCCGGGCCCGCAGTTCCTCCTGGCCGAGTCCGGGCGCGGCCGCGAGATGCACCGCGTTGAACTGGTCCGGGGCGAGCAGCACCCGCTGGGCGGTGGCCGTGTCGAACGCCGTCACGGCCGCACCACCGAGACTGTCCTGGCCGCCGATCCTGAACGTGCCGACCAGCGTGTAGGTCGCGGGGGCGCCCTTGGTCTGGACGGCGATCCGCGCGCCGAGCGCCAGGTGCATCGAGCGGACAGTGGACCCGTCCACCGCGATCTCGCCGGTCTTCGGGGCACGCCCGGTCACGATCTCCTGGGTGGACGTGGGGTCGCCCCCGGTCCAGTTCGCACCGATGCCCGGTGGAGCGTTGTCACCGCCCGCGGGTTTGCCGGTCCGCGGGTCGATCAGCACCGCCTGGCCCTGCACGGAGCCGGTCGCGGCACGCACCCCGTCCACCTTCGTCAGGGTGGCCACGATCGAGGCCGGCAACGGTGGACGGCCGGCCTCGCTGGACGCGTCGATCTGGTTGACCGCTCGTACCGCGACGCTGACGTTCTTGTCGATGCCCGCGAACAGGCTGTCGAAGGTCTTGTTCAGTGTGTCGGTGAGGACCAGTGTGCCGGTGACGAAACTCACCCCGACGACGACAGCCAGCATCGACAGCGCCAGCCGCGTCTTGCGGGCCAGCAGGCTCTTGAAGGTCGCACGCAGCATCTGGCTCAGGCCCACCCGGCTGACTGTGACCCGCCGGGGCGATGCCGTCGCCGCCCCCCGTCCCGGTAGAGGTCACCGACCTCACCAACCGTGACATCCCCGCCACCCCGACCGTCCGGACCGTCTCGACCGTCGGGACTGTCGCGGCCGCGGTCAGGGTCGTCGTACGTCCCGGCGTAGCCGCCGGATGCGCCGCCGTCGGCGTACCTCGGGTCCGGCCCGAGATATCGCGGGTCCGGCCCGGGGACGCGCGGGTCCGGGGTGGCGTAACGCTGGCGTTCGTCGTCGTACCGCTGGTCCGGGTACGGATAGCCGGCGGTGTCGACGCCACCGGCGTAACCGCCCATGACCGACGGGTACTCGCCCGTGGGCGGGCCGTAGCTCCCGGGCTCGGCGGGATAGGCGGCGTGGTCGGGGCGCGCGGGTGCGGGCGCCCCGCGATGGCCGACGGGCTCGGCCTCGTACGAACCATCGGCCTGGCCGTACCCGCCGCCCGCACGGCGGTCGTACTCGTCCTGCTCACGCGGGTCGTAGCCGCCGCCGGCACGCCGATCGCCGTATCGGCCGTCGCGATCCCGGCCGTCGCGATCCCGGCCGTCGCGATCCCGGCCGTCGTACTCGCCGCCGGCACGCCGGTCGTCGTAGTCACGGGGTGCGCTCTCGGCGGTGCGCGGACCGACGCCGCGGGCGTCCTGGGCCGCGTCCCGCTGTGGGGGTCGGGTGGCGCGGCGGGTGCCGCCGGTGGCGGGGGGCGGGACGTACCCGGGTGGGTTGGGGCCGTAGTCGGCGGCGGCGCGGCTGTGCGCCTCGCTGGCCGGGGCGTAGTCGTGTTCGTCCGTGGACGGGCTGGCCACCAGGCCGCGCTGGGCCGCGTCGAGGTGCTTCATCCGGTCGAGCACCTCGTCGGCGGTGGGCTGGTGCAGCGAGTCGACGAGCCGACCATCCGCGAGGAAGACCACCTCGTCGGAGTAGGAGGCGGCGGTCGCGTCGTGGGTGACCATCACGATGGTCTGGCCCAGTTCGGTCACCGAGTCGCGCAGGAACCCCAGTACCTCGGCGCCCGAGCGGGAGTCCAGGTTGCCGGTCGGCTCGTCGGCGAAGATGATCTCGGGCTTGGTGACGAGGGCCCGGGCGCAGGCGACCCGCTGCTGCTGGCCGCCGGACAGCTCCGTCGGACGGTGTGCCAGCCGCGGCGCGAGACCCACCGCGTCCACGACCGTGCGCATCCACTCCCGGTCCGGCGAGCGGCCGGCGATGCTCAACGGCAGCGTGATGTTCTCCTCGGCGGTCAGCGTCGGCAGCAGGTTGAACTGCTGGAAGATGAAGCCGATCCGGTCGCGGCGCAGCCGGGTGAGCTCCCGGTCGGACAACCGGGACAGGTCGATGTCACCGATGAACACCCGACCGCGACTGATCGTGTCCAGCCCGGCCAGGCAGTGCATCAGGGTGGACTTGCCCGACCCGGACGGCCCCATGATCGCGGTGAACCGACCGCGGGGGAAGCCGATGTCGATACCGCGCAGCGCGGTGACGATCGTGTCGCCGGAACCGTAGACCTTGGTCAGCTGACTGGCCCGGGCCGCCGCGACCGGCATCGCCCCCGTCTCCCCGCCCCGACGCGCACCACCCGCACCGGACGGACCACCGCCCCCGCCACGGGGATCGCCACCACCGCGGGGGCCACCGGTGCCGACGGGAGCGTCGTCGTCGCGGCCGCGACGGCGGCCGGCCGCGGTGATGTCACCGCCCCCCGAATCCCGCCTCCCGCCGGGCGATGCTCCGGTGCGTCGGGCCATCGTGGGGTCCTCCTCGCGCGCGTCGCCGCCTGTGCGGGCCGGTGTTCACCGCGGCCACCGCGGCCGGGGGGCATGCCATCGTCCTGGATACGTCTGTGACCCCGGGGTAGCCGCGGCGCGTTTGCCCCGGTGGCCATCGCCGCAACGGCAACGAACGGGAGGCGATCAACGTCTCCGGCGGTTACCGTACCGTCGCCGTGCGAACCGCCTCCCATCGTCCACTGAGCGCGCGCGGCGCCACCACCGGCCACCTCGGCTCACCCGTCGGCCTCGCAGACCGTGGGGGCGCTGTCGTCGAGACCGGGCGCGGCGTGCGGCGGCAGCGGCGGCGGGGTGCCTCCGAAGGCCGGGCAACGCGACTGGTGATCGCACCAGGAGCACAACCGACTCGGCGTGGCCCGCCAGTCGCCCGTGCGGTGGGCCCGCTCGATCGCCGCCCACAACGCCGTGATCCGCCGTTCGGTGGAGCGCAGATCGGCCTCGTCCGGCGAGGTGCGCAGCCACGTGCGGTCACCCAGGTAGTACAGGCGCAGCTCGCGGGGAATCACCCCGCGCACACGCCACAGCAGCAGAGCGTAGAAGCGCATCTGGAACATCGCCGACGCCTCGAACGCCGGGCCCGGCGAGCGCCCCGTCTTGTAGTCGACCACCCGCAGCGCCACGCCCTGCTCCGTGGCCGCCGAATCGAGCCGGTCGACATAGCCGCGCAGCCGCAGACCCGACTCCAGCACATGCTCGACGTACAGCTCCCGGGCGGCGGGCGAGAGCCGGGTCGGATCCTCCAGCACGAAGTAGCCCTCGAGCAGATCACGCGCCGAGTCGAGCCACGTGGCCAGCGCCTCGGCACCGTCGAACAGGCCCTCGACGGCCGGCTCACGCTCCCGCAGCCGCGCGTAGGCGGGCTCCACCAGCTCCCGGGCGGCCGTCAGCGTGCGCCCCGCGGCGGGCAGGTCGAACAGCCGCTCCAGCACCGTGTGCACGAGCGTCCCCCGGCTGGCCGCGGCGCTGGGTGGTTCGGGCAGCCGGTCGATGACGCGGAACCGGTACCGCAACGGGCAGCTGACGAAATCGGCTGCGCGCGACGGCGACAGCGACCCGATCAGCGGCCGAGAACCGGACGGTGGGGTTGTCGTGGTCACGCCTGGACCCTAGATCCCGCCACCGACAGTTTGACGCCCCGCCTCCCGGCTTCGCCCACCCCAGCCGGTCACGAGCGCGTACAGGCCCGGCAGACGGGCCCGGATCCACTCCGTAGCATCGGTTCCATGACGGACCAGCGCTCCCAGGCCAGCTCGGATGCCCACGGCGGCCCGGGTGGCTCCGGGCAGCCCCCGGGTCAGCGGCCCGGGCAACCCGGCGGGGAACGTCCCGCCGGTATGACGCTCGGGCGGGTCCGCGGCGTCCCGATCCTCGTCTCACCGTTCGCGCTGGTCTTCGCGGTCCTGGTCGCCTACCTGATGTCCGACTCGATCCGCGACCGGCTGCCCGACGCCTCCGACGGGCAGGTGCTGGGCCTGGCCGCGGCCATCTCGGTCGGCTTCCTGGCGTCCCTGCTCGCCCACGAGCTCGGGCACGCCCTGGTCGCCCTGCGCCTGGGGCACACGGTCCGCACGGTGACCCTGCACGGTTTCGCCGGGTTCACCGAGTTCGAACCCGAGCCGCGCAGCGCCGGCCGGATGTTCCTGATCACCTTCAGCGGCCCGGCGGTCAACGGCATCCTCGCCGGGGCCTGCGAGCTCGGTCTGCTCGCCGTCTCCGGCGACTCCCACCTCGGCGTCGTGCTGCGCGACCTCGGCCTGGTCAACCTCACGCTGTTCGTGTTCAACCTCGCCCCCGGCCTGCCCCTGGACGGCGGGCGCATCGTCGTGGCGGCCGTGTGGGCGGCGACCGGCGATCAGCTGCGCGGGCTGCGGGCCGGCGCCTACGGCGGGTTCGTCGTCGCCGGCGCCCTGGTCGTGTGGGGATCGATGGTGGGCGGCGAGGGCATCGGCCTGTTCTACACGTATGCTCTGGCGGGCTTCCTGGCCTTCGCGGCCTATCAGTCACTGCGCGCCGCCCAGCTGCGCGGGCGCCTGCCCGGGCTGTCCGCCGGGCGGCTTGTGCGGCGCACCCTGCCGGTCGAGGGTGCCGTCCCGCTCGCCGAGGCACTGCGCCGCGCCCAGGAGGTCGGAGCCACCGCCGTCGCCGTCATCGGCCGCGACGGCGCCCCCCAGAAGATCATGAACGGCTCGGCGGTCGATGCGCTGCCCGAGCATCGGAGGCCGTGGATGAGCGTGGACGAGGTGAGCCGGGAGATCGGGCCCGGCATGGTGTTCGATGCCGATCTGGAGGGCGAGGACCTGCTGGCCGCCGTCCAACGGGTCCCCGCCTCGGAGTACCTCGTCACCCAGGGGGGCCGGCCCGTCGGCGTGCTCGCGATGGTCGACCTCGTCGCCCGGCTCGACCCCGCCGCCGCCGCCCGCATGGTGGCCCACCGATGACCACTGCCACGCCCGACCCGACCGCCGCCACCGCCGTGACGAGCGAGCCAGCCACATCCGAGAGCGGGCCGACGGCCTCCCGCGCGGGCGAGCCGACCGACGCGGTGGGCACCTCCACGGTGGACGAGGGGGAGTCGGTGTTCCGGCCGGCTCCGACGGGGGCGTCCCATCGACGTGGCCTGTTCACCAAGGGTGACCGGGTGCAGCTCACCGACCCCAAGGGACGTAAGCACACCGTCGTCCTCGAACCCGGCAAGCAGTTCCACACCCACCGGGGCGCCGTCGAACACGACGGGCTGCTCGGCCGGCCCGAGGGCATCGTTGTCACCAGCACCGGTGGCACCGACTACCTGGCGTTGCGTCCGCTGCTGGTCGACTTCGTCCTGTCGATGCCCCGAGGGGCGACCGTCGTCTACCCGAAGGACGCCGGCCAGATCGTCACCTACGCGGACATCTTCCCCGGCGCGCGGGTGCTCGAGGCCGGGGTCGGCTCAGGCGCCCTGTCGTGCTCGCTGCTACGCGCCATCGGTGACCACGGCCAGCTGATCTCCTACGAACGACGGGCCGACTTCGCAGACATCGCGCGGCGCAACATCGAGACGTTCTTCGGCGGCCCGCACCCCGCCCACACCATCCACGTCGGTGACCTGGCCGAGACGTCCGAACGCGACATCGACCGGGTCGTGCTCGACATGCTCGCGCCCTGGGACGTCGTGGACGCCGTCAGTGCCGCCCTGGTACCCGGCGGCGTGGTCTGTGCCTACGTCGCCACCACGACGCAGCTGTCCCGCACCGTGGAGACCCTGCGCGGCCACGGCACCTTCGCCGAACCCGCCGCCTGGGAGACCATGCTGCGCGACTGGCACGTGGAGGGCCTCGCCGTGCGACCCGGCCACCGCATGGTCGGTCACACCGGCTTCCTGGTCACCGCCCGCCGCATGGCCGACGGCGTCACACCCCCCGTACGCCGTCGCCGCCCCGCCAAGGGCTCCCTACCCGACACCACCGACACTCCCACCACCACCGACACTCCCGCCACCGCCACCGGCACCGGCACCACGGCGATCACCGATGCTCCCGACACCACCGGTTCTCCCGACACCACCGGCTCGCTCGGCGCCACGGCGGTCACCGATTCCGCTGAGGTCCTTTAAGCGGGTCCGTGTGCGGGATTCGGTGGGCCGGCTCCGGCTCCGGCTCGGTCAGGGCTGGGTTGCGGTCGCTGGGCACGGTGACAGTCGGGGTGGGTGACCGCGGTTCGGGTGAGAGGGCGCCGCGTCAGGCGGCGCGGGCACCGTCCCGCGTGCGTCTGGTGGCTTCGTGGTGACGACACGCCCGAGATCACCCCGAGCCGAGACATGCCCGGGGCCGTCACGTCACGCCGAAGATCCACGGGATCGACCAGGATGCCCTCGCGTACATCCTCGACGACCCACCATGACCAATAACGGGCCCTGAGTCCCGGTAGCCGCCGCTCCGGCCCGAAAAATTACGGTGTGTGACGAGAATCTCGGCGGGTGCGGGCGGCGGTGGGCCACGCGGGTCGCTGTGGGGGTGTTCGTGTCCGATATGCCCCCCACGGCGACCCGTGTAGCGAGATCTGGCCTGGTGGGTCGCTGCGGGGCGTGATCGGCGCATGTCCAGCAGGACGTGGGACGTGACGGTGTCGGAGGTGGGCGTTGGACGTGGGGCGTCGGGCGTCAGGACACCGGACGTGGGGCATCGGACGTGGGGCATCGGACGTGGGGCGTCGGACGTGGAGATGTCGGACGTCGGGGCCGGTGGGGACGGGACGTGGGTCAGCCGTCTTCGGGTGTGGGCTCGGGGGTTTCCGGTCAGTCGTCCTCGGAGGGGCCGCCGGCCTCGAGGGTGCCATCGGGGCGTTCGACGTAGATGCATGTGCCGGGGCACTCGTCGGCGGCGCCCAGGACGGCGTCCACGAGGGGGAGGGGGACGGGGACGTGCGCGCCGTCGAGCGTCTGGAGTTCGCCGGAGTCGTCCTTGACGTAGGCCAGGCCGTCGACGTCGAACTCGAACACGCTCGGAGCGAGCTGGACGCACAGGCCATCGCCGGTGCAGGCGTTCTGGTCGACCCGCACACGCAGGCTGGCCGAAACGCCCGGCTTCGCTGGAGTTGCCACAGGGCTCCGATCTTCTGTCACCATGGCACCGTAACCCGCTGTTTACGGCAAAGCCGGGTCGTCCTTGCCTGACCGGCCTGCCAACGGCGGTCACAACGGTAGTGTGGGTGCGTCCCGGTCAGCACGGGGGAGGTGGAGGCGCAGTGTCCGGTCCCCGTTCGGGCTCTGGCTCCGATGGGAGCACGGGTCGTCCAGGTGATGCCGAATCACGGCGGTCGGCGTACGAGAAGGAATCACACGAGCTCACGACGCAGGTCGCCTTCCTGGAAGAGGAAGTGGCCATGCTGCGGCGTAGGTTGTCCGAATCGCCCAGGCAGGTGAGGGTGCTGGAGGAACGGCTCGCGGAGGTCCAGGCGGAGCTGTCGTCTGTCTCAGGGCAGAACGACAGACTCGTCGCGACTCTGCGCGAGGCGCGCGACCAGATCGTCACTCTGAAGGAGGAGGTCGACAGACTCGCGCAGCCGCCCAGCGGCTACGGGATCTTCGTCTCCAACTACGACGACGGCACCGTCGACGTGTTCACCCAGGGCAGAAAGCTCCGGGTGACGGTGTCGCCGAGTGTCGTCATCGAAGCGCTCGAGCCTGGCCAGGAGGTCATGCTCAACGAAGCCCTCAACGTGGTCGAGGCGCGCTCGTTCGAGCGACAGGGCGAGATCGTCCTGCTCAAGGAGGTCCTCGAGGGCGGTGATCGAGCACTGGTGCTCGGTCACACCGACGAGGAGCGCGTCGTCATGCTGGCCCAGCCACTGTTGGCCGGGCCGATCCGGGCAGGCGACTCGCTGCTCATCGAGCCCCGCTCCGGGTACGCCTTCGAGCGCATCCCCAAGTCCGAGGTCGAGGAACTGGTCCTCGAAGAGGTCCCGGACATCGGCTACGAGCAGATCGGTGGGCTCAAGAGTCAGATCGAGTCGATCCGGGACTCGGTCGAGCTGCCGTTCCTCTACAAGGATCTCTACAAGGAGCATCAGCTCAGGCCACCGAAGGGCGTGCTGTTGTACGGCCCGCCCGGCTGTGGCAAGACGCTGATCGCCAAGGCGGTCGCCAACTCGCTGGCCAAGAAGGTCGAAGCGGCGACCGGCCAGGGTTCCGGGCGGGCGTTCTTCCTCAACATCAAGGGCCCGGAGCTGCTCAACAAGTTCGTCGGCGAGACCGAGCGGCAGATCCGGCTGGTGTTCCAGCGGGCGCGCGAGAAGGCGTCCGAGGGAATGCCGGTGATCGTGTTCTTCGATGAGATGGACTCGATCTTCCGGACCCGTGGCTCGGGTGTGTCCTCGGACGTGGAGAACACGATCGTTCCGCAGCTGCTCAGCGAGATCGACGGCGTTGAGGAGCTCGAGAACGTCATCGTGATCGGCGCGTCCAACCGCGAGGACATGATCGACCCGGCGATCCTGCGGCCCGGCCGGCTCGACGTCAAGATCAAGGTGGAGCGTCCCGACGCCGAGGCGGCGCGCGACATCTTCGCCAAGTACGTCGTGACCAGCCTGCCGCTGTATCCGGATGATCTCGCCGAGTTCGATGGCAACCGTGAGGCCACCGTCGCGGCGATGATCCAACGGGTTGTTGAGCGCATGTACGCCGAGACGGAGGAGAACCGCTTCCTCGAGGTGACCTACGCCAACGGCGACAAGGAAGTCCTGTACTTCAAGGACTTCAACTCCGGCGCCATGATCGAGAACATCGTGGCCCGGGCCAAGAAGATGTCGGTCAAGGAGCACATCGAAGGCGGCAAGAAGGGCCTGCGCATGCAGTACCTGCTCGCCGCCTGCCTGGACGAGTTCAAGGAGAACGAGGACCTCCCGAACACGACCAACCCGGACGACTGGGCCCGGATCTCCGGCAAGAAGGGCGAGCGGATCGTCTACATCCGCACGCTCGTCACCGGTACCAAGGGCACTGAGGCCGGTCGCTCCATCGACACGGTGGCCAACACCGGCCAGTACCTCTAGGCACCTCCCGGCCGTACCTGGCCGGAGCATCCGACGCGGGCCTGCCTGCGAGATCGAGTTCGTCCCTCTCGGACGATCACGGTCCGCCGGCAGGCCCTCGTTCGTCTCCGGCCGACCTCGGCGCCACGGGAGCGAGCCCGTCCGGGCCGGTCGGAGTCCGCGGTGCCAGTCGGAGTCCGCGGTGCCGGTCGGAGTCCGCAGGGCCGGGCCCGCCGGGTGGCCGAAGCAGCGGGCGGCCGGGCGGCCGGGTGGTCCGTCCGATGGGTGCGAAGGTGCGCCGATACCCGAAGGTGCGGGCGTGGGGGTGGGTGGACAAGCGCGGACAGAGCGTGGGAACAGCACGTGAACGGGCGTGTGCGGACAGCGGCTGGGGCGTTCGTGGCGGGCCCGGAGAGGGCGGGGCGCAGCGCCCAGAACAAACAAGCGCGACGTCCGGCTAACCGATGGGCCGCGTAGGACCTACGCTTGCAGGGTGAGCGCGCGCCGGATCATGGGGATCGAGACCGAGTACGGAGTGTCGGTGCCCGGTCAGCCGAACACCAACCAGATGTTGGCGTCGTCCTTGGTGGTGAACTCCTATGCCAACCGGGCGTCGTCCACGGGCAGTCGTGCCCGGTGGGACTTCGAGGAGGAGTCGCCGTTGCGGGACGCCCGCGGCTTCGAGCTGCCGCGGGAGCCGGTCGTGGATCCGACCGCGCCCGCCAACGAGGACGACCTGGGCCTGGCCAACGTCATCCTGACGAACGGGGCCCGGCTCTACGTCGACCACGCGCACCCGGAGTTCTCGGCCCCGGAGGTCACCAACCCGCGGGACGCGGTGCTGTGGGACAAGGCCGGCGAGCGGGTGATGGCCGAGGCGGCCCGCCGGGCGCTGACGGTGCCGGGCACGCGTCCGGTGCACCTGTACAAGAACAACACCGACAACAAGGGCGTCTCCTACGGCTGCCACGAGAACTACCTGATGGCGCGGTCGACGCCGTTCGGGGAGATCGTGCGTCATCTCACGCCGTTCTTCGTCTCCCGGCAGGTCGTGTGCGGGGCGGGCCGGGTCGGCATCGGGGTGGACGGGCGCGAGTCCGGTTTCCAGATCAGCCAGCGGGCGGACTTCTTCGAGGTCGAGGTGGGCCTGGAGACGACGCTGAAGCGGCCGATCATCAACACCCGGGACGAGCCGCACGCCGACCCGGAGAAGTACCGCCGACTGCATGTGATCATCGGTGACGCGAACATGAGCGAGGTCGCCACCTACCTGAAGGCGGGCACGACCTCGCTGGTCCTGTCGATGATCGAGGACGGCTGGTTCAGCGTCGACCTGTCGGTGGAGGCGCCGGTGGCGACGCTGCGGGCGATCTCCCACGATCCCAGCCTCACCCATCTGCTGACGCTGACCGACGGCCGGCGGATGACCGCGGTGCAGCTGCAGATGGAGTACTACGAGCAGGCCCGCAAGTTCGTCGAGAGCCGTTTCGGCGCCGACGTCGACCCGCAGACCGCCGATGTGCTGGCCCGCTGGGAGTCGGTGCTCGGCCGCCTCGAGGTCGACCCGATGACGTGCGCGCGTGAGCTGGACTGGGTCGCGAAGCTGTCGATCCTGCAGGGTTACCGCTCGCGGGACAGCCTGGCCTGGGACTCGCCCCGCCTGGAGCTCGTCGACCTGCAGTACCACGATGTGCGCCCGGACCGCGGCCTGTACAACCGTCTGGTCGAGCGGGGACGCTTCGACCGGATCCTCACCGAGGACGAGGTCGTCCGCGCGATGACCGAGCCGCCGGAGGACACCCGGGCGTTCTTCCGCGGCCGCTGCCTGGCCCGGTATCCGCAGCAGGTCGCGGCCGCGTCCTGGGACTCGGTCATCTTCGACATCGGCCGGGACTCGCTACAGCGGGTACCGACGCTCGAGCCGCTGCGGGGCACGAAGGCGCACGTCGGGGAGCTGCTGGACCGCTGCGCCACCGCCGCGGAGCTCGTGGACGCCCTCGCCGGCCGCTGACGCCGAAGTTCCGCGTTGCGCCCTGGGCGGACGGGGCCACGCGGCGGCCAGATCGTGATGGAGTGGACCTCTCACCGACCCGTCCGACAGCGTCGGTGGGGCGGGATAGTCTCACGCGAGGCGATCGAAGGAGGGCGTCATGGCCACCAGGGACAGTGACGGCGGGCAGCAGAATGCCAACCGGCGCGCGGACGAGGCTGACGAGGTCACGACGGAGGACGCCGCCGCCTCCGATCTCAAGGAGCGGCACGAGAAGCTCTCCGAGGATGTCGACTCGCTGCTCGACGAGATCGACGACGTCCTGGAGGAGAACGCCGAGGAGTTCGTGAAGGGTTACGTCCAGAAGGGCGGCGAGTGACCGACCGCGGTCCTCGCGGCTCGCACTGATCCGCCGATCCTCCGTTCTCACCGACCGACCGAGCCGCGTGGTCGCACCGAGCCGCGTGGTCGCACCGAGCCGCGCCGATCCGCTGCGCCGCTGATCTGCTGATCCACTGGTCGGGTGGCCCGCCCCGACGTCGCGCGGGCGACCCGACCAGTGCGACCGACCGGTCAGGCGGGCGGTCGGGCAGCCAGGTGGTCCGTCAGCCGGCCAGGCGCCCGTCGGTGGCATGCGTCGAGGCTCGAAGGTGGTGCGGGCCGCGGCCCGAGCGTGCTTCGGGTGGCGGGCGGTGCGTCGTGGTGACACGGACGTGACCCGGTCGGTGGCCCTCCCGGGCCATGACCGCGGGTGATGGCCCTATGTTGTGCTCATGCGCACGTCCGACGCGGCGCCGGGAGCCCCCGGATCGCCGCGTCCGGGCGAGTACGTCTATCGAAAGGGGGATGCGTGGCGGATCCATTGGGTGGCGCCGGGCGCCTGCCGGCTGTGTTCATGGCGCCGGGCACGTCGTCGTTCACCGATTTCCTGTCGCAGTCCGCGCCGCACCTGCTTCCGGGAGCCCGCGAGGGACTGCCGGCGCCGGTCACCGAGGTCGCGCACGGCACGACGATCGTCGCGGTCACCTTCCCCGGCGGCGTGATCATGGCCGGTGACCGGCGGGCGACGCAGGGGCACATGATCGCCCAGCGGGACGTCGAGAAGGTGCACCACGCCGACGACTTCTCCTGCGTCGGCTACGCGGGTACCGCGGGCGTCGGCGCGGAGCTGATCCGGCTTTTCCAGGTGGAGCTCGAGCACTACGAGAAGATCGAGGGCGCCACCCTCAGCCTGGACGCCAAGGCCAACCGGCTCGCCGCGATGGTCAAGGGCAACCTGCCGATGGCGCTGCAGGGCCTCGCGGTCGTCCCCCTGTTCGCCGGCTACGACGAGGATGACGGCATCGGGCGCATCTTCTCCTACGACATCGCCGCGGCGAAGTCCGAGGAGCGGACCTACGAGTCGATCGGCTCCGGGTCGGTGTTCGCCAAGGGATCGCTGAAGAAGCGTTTCCGCGCCGACCAGAGCCAGGCCGACGCGGTGCGCATCGCGATCGAGGCGCTGTACGACGCCGCCGACGACGACTCCGCCACCGGCGGCCCCGACCTGATCCGCAGGCTGTACCCCATCGTCGCCGTCGTCACGGTGGACGGGTACCGCCGCTACGGCGATGACGAGGTCGAACCCGTGGTGAGCGCCATCATCGCGGACCGTTCCACAAGCGCGGGAGGCTGACGTGACCATGCCGTTCGGATACGCGAGCCCCGAACAGCAGGTCCGCGACAAGAGCGAGTACGCGCGCAAGGGCATCGCCCGCGGACGTAGCGTCGTCGTGATCACCTACGCGGAGGGGATCCTGTTCGTCGCCGAGAACCCCTCGGTGACCCTGCACAAGATCAGCGAGATCTACGACCGGATCGCGTTCGCCGCCGTCGGCAAGTACAACGAGTTCGAGAACCTGCGCACCGCGGGCATCCGGCTGACCGACTCCCGCGGCTACATGTACGACCGCCGCGACGTGACCAGCCGTGCGCTCGCGAACGCCTACGCGCAGACCCTCGGCGCGATCTTCACCGAGAGCGTGAAGCCGTACGAGGTCGAGATCGTCGTCGCCGAGGTCGGTCGCAGCAGCGACGACGACCAGATCTACAAGCTGACCTTCGACGGGTCGATCGCCGACGAGCGCGGTTTCGTCGCCATCGGCGGCGCGTCCGACCAGGTCACCACGTCGCTCAAGGAGCACCACCGCGACGGCCAGTCCCTCGCCGACGCGCTGCGGACCGCGGTGCGGGCGCTGACCGTGAGCGTTCCCCCCGGCATGCCGCAGAGCGGCGAGCGGGTGCTCGCCGCGGCCAACCTCGAGGTCGGCATGCTCGACCGCACGCGGGCCCGCCGCCAGTTCAAGCGGATCGGCGGCCGGGTCCTCGAGGACCTGCTCGCCGAGACCGCCTCCGCCTGACCCGCGGGACCTGCCGCCCCGCGGGGCCGGTCCCGCCCAGGCCCCCGCGGTGGCCGGCCCTCGGCCGCCCACCGCAGGGGCGCGAGGCGGGAAGCGGCCGTCTAACGGGGACGGACGCGGTGGTCGAGGAAGGCGAGCGTGCGCGACCAGGCGTCGGCCGCGGCGGCGGGGCGGTAGACGGAGTCCCGGTCGTCGCTGTGGAAGGCATGCCCCGCGTCGGGGTAGCTGATCAGCTCGGTCGCCTGGCCGCTGCGCCCCGCCGCCGCCCGCAGCGCCGCGATCTCGTCGTGGGAGATCAGCTGGTCCTGTTCGCCGTACAGGCCGAGCCACGGGCCGCGTAGCTGGACGGCGGCCTCCGCCAGCGCCGGCACACCCGGCCACGCCGACGTGCTGACCCCGCCGCCGTAGAACGACACCGCGGCGGGCAGCTCGTAGCGCGTCGCGGTGTGCAACGCCACCGTGCCGCCCATGCAGAAACCGAGGATCGCCCGCTGGGACGGGTCGAAGCCGACGGCGTCGAGGTGGGCCAGCGCCGCGTCCACGTCGGTGTCGATGCCCTCGCCGGTCAGGCGGTCCATCGTCGGGATGGCCTGGGGCCAGCCGTCGGTGGGGTCGACCTCGTCGATGCCCTCGCGGTGGTACAGGTGCGGGGCCACCGTGAGCCAGCCCGCGTCGGCCAGTCGGTCGCACACCGACATCAGGTACGGCGTGATGCCACGGGCGTCCTGGACGACGATGATCCCGCCGCGGGGCGGATCGTCCGCCGCGGGGGCCGCGACGGTCAGCGGCACCGATCCCTGGCGGACGACCTCGGCGCGCAGGTGGCTTTTGAGCGCGCGCACCCGGCCCGCGCGGATGGTCGCGTCGTTCGTTCGGCTCGTCATGGCGCCCATCCTTCCCCGTCCGCGCCGCCATGACCATCAAGCGGCGGACTCCGTCCGCGCCCCTCACCGTTACGGGGGGGCCGTACCCGGCCCGGGCTCCCCGGCTGGCCGGTCGGGCCGGATGGTGGACGGCCTGGTCTGGTTCGCCGGGACACGCCCGAGGGCGACACGCCGGACGGCGACCGATCGAACAGGACGTGGCTCCACGCAGGCATCACGCTACTTCCTGTAGTCGTCCCGGCGGCTCCGCCGGACGGAGGGGAGACAGCGGTGAGCAGAGCTCGGCCGGAGGAGACAACGGGCGATCCGGTGCCCGGCATGGCGAGAGCCCCGATGGGCGCTGGGACATCCCCATGGTGACGGGAGACGGGCGGCCATGGCCCGGCGACCGGGAGGGTCTGCCCGGCCAGCGCCTCGCCCAGGGCGCCGGCGCGACCCAGCCCGACCCCGCGCCGGTCCATCCCGACCCCGCGCCGGCCGGCTCCGCCGTACACCCCGCCGCGGTTGACAGCGTGGCATCCGGGGGTGCGGTAGCCAGCGAGGCGGTAGCCGATGGTGGGGTGACCGGCGCCGCGACGGGCCAGCGTGGGGCGGCCCACAGCGCCGCGACGAGCGCCCGCGCCGCGGGCGTGACGGCGGATGCCCGGCTGGGGGCGCTGCGCCGCCTCGGGCTGCTGACGGTCGCGATGGCGCTGCTCACGGGCCTGCTGGTCTGGTTGTACGGAACGTCGGTGACCAGCCTGCGGCCGCGGAACCTGCCGATTCTCACCGTCGGGCAGCAGCTGGCGGCCGGGGCGCTCGCCGATCAGATCAGCCGGGTGGAACCGGGGGCGCTCTCGGTGCGCACGGTGGGCGACGTCGCCGCGGCCGACCGGGCGCTGCGGGACCGGGAGGCCTACGCGGCCATCGTGATCGGGGACGGCGGGCTCACGCTGCGGGTCGCCTCGGCGGCGAGTCCCGCGGTGACCGAGGCGCTCACCCGGGGTATCCGGGTGTTCATGCCCGGCCTGGAGATCCCGGTCGTCGACGTCGTCCCGACCGCGCCACGGGATGTGGGCGGTGGGGGACTGGCCGCCGGCTACCTGCCGTTGGTGCTGGTCCTGGCGGCGGCCGGGGTGCTGCTGACCAGACTGGTGCGTTCACGCGCGGTGCGCCTGGCGGGGATCGCGCTGTTCGCGGTGCTCGCCGGGTTCGCGGGCGCGGTGGCGCTGCGCGGCGCGCTGCACGTGCTGCCCGGGTCACTGCTGACCACGATGGCGGTGGTGACGCTGCTGGCCCTGGCGGTCGTCGCGCCGGTGGTCGGCGCGGGCGCGGTCGGCGGGACGGCGGGGCTGGTCGGCATCACGCTGGTGATGGTGGTCGCCGCGGCGCTGTCGGCGGCGGCGTCGGCACCGGAGATGCTGCCCCGGCCGTGGGGGGACGTCGGCCAGTTCGCCCCGCCCGGCGCGGGGGTGACCCTGCTGCGCTCGACGGACTACTTCGACGGCGCCGCCGGTGGACGTCCCGTCGTGGTGCTGGCGGTGTGGCTGGTCCTCGGCCTGTGGCTGGCCTTCGTGGGGGAACGGGGCGCCCAGCCCGCGGCCACCGCCTGGCTGCTCTCCGGCGGGCAGCGTCCGATCGGTGGGCAGCGTCCCATCGGTGGGCAGCGTCCCACCCGCGCCGCCCACGCGGCCCACACCGGACGGACGGCCCGGATCGCCCGCGTGGGCGGTGCCGGCACGGCCCCGTCCGGCTCGCGGACCCGCGTCGGTTCACCGCCGCCGGATGGCCCACAGGTGCCGGTGGAGGAGGCGGGTGACGGGACGCTCGAGGCGCCCGCCGCGGACGCCGGGGCCGGCGAGGCGGTCGGACCCGCGCAGGCGACGGCCGTCCCGGGGCGACGTTCCACCCTGGAGCGGACCGTCCCGCTGGAGCCACCGCCGGCCAGCGGATCGACCAGACGATGACAGCGGCCCGGGCGTCTGCCCACGCCCGGGTGGCATCCGAGCATAGGGTCACAGACGTGGATCGCCGCATCTTCGGTCTGGAGAACGAGTACGGCGTCACCTGCGTGTTCCGGGGGCAGCGAAGGCTGTCCCCGGACGAGGTGGCGCGGTACCTGTTCCGTCGTGTCGTGTCCTGGGGGCGCAGCTCGAACGTGTTCCTCAAGAACGGCGCCCGCCTCTACCTCGACGTTGGAAGCCATCCGGAGTACGCCACACCGGAATGCGACTCGGTACCCGACCTCGTCACTCATGACAAGGCCGGCGAGCGCATCCTGGAGGGCCTGCTCGTGGAGGCCGAGCGCCGCCTGCGCGAGGAGGGGATCGCCGGCGACATCCATCTGTTCAAGAACAACACCGATTCGGCCGGTAACAGCTACGGCTGCCACGAGAACTACCTCGTCGGCCGGCACGGCGAGTTCTCCAAACTCGCCGACATCCTCGTGCCGTTCCTGGTCAGCCGGCAGATCCTGTGCGGGGCTGGCAAGGTGCTGCAGACCCCGCGCGGCGCTGTCTACTGCATCTCGCAGCGCGCCGAGCACATCTGGGAGTCGGTGTCGTCCGCGACCACCCGGTCGCGTCCGATCATCAACACCCGTGACGAGCCGCACGCGGACGCCGAGCGTTTCCGCCGTCTGCACGTCATCGTCGGCGACTCGAACATGAGCGAGACGACGATGCTGCTCAAGCTCGGCTCGACCGACCTGGTGCTGCGGATGATCGAGGCCGGCGTCATGCTGCGCGACATGACCCTGGAGAACCCGATCCGGGCGATCCGCGAGGTCAGTCATGACATGACCTGCCAGCGCAAGATCAAACTGGCGAACGGTCGGGAGGTGTCCGCGCTCGACATCCAGCGCGAGTACCACGCCAAGGCCGTCGAGTTCGTCGACCGTCGTGGTGGGGACGCGGTCGCCAAGCGCGTCCTGGACCTGTGGGGACGGACCCTGCTCGCGATCGAGACCGACGACCTCGAACTGGTCGCCCGCGAGATCGACTGGGTGACCAAGTACGTGCTCATCGAGCGTTTCCGGCACCGCCACGGGCTGTCCCTGGCCTCGCCGCGGATCGCCGAGATCGACCTGAAGTACCACGACATCCACCGCGACCGCGGCCTGTACTACCGGATGGAACGCGCCGGCCTCGTCGAACGGGTCACCCGTGACCTGGACGTGTTCGAGGCGAAGTCGCTGCCGCCGCAGACCACCCGGGCCCGGCTGCGCGGCGAGTTCATCAAACGGGCCCAGGAGAAACGTCGCGACTTCACCGTCGACTGGGTGCACCTCAAGCTCAACGACCAGGCGCAGCGCACCGTCCTGTGCAAGGACCCGTTCCGCTCCGTGGACGACCGCGTCGACAAGCTCATCGCCAGCATGTAGCCGCCCGCCCTGCTCACCCGTCCGTCCGCCCGCCCGCCCGTCCGCTCGCCGCGGTGTCGGTCGGGTCGGTCGGGTCGGTCGCACCCGCGTGCCCCTCGGGTGTGACCGGGTTCGGTCGTGCGAGCATGTGCCTCGCGTGCCCGAACCCACCCCCGCCAGCGAGGAACCCTTCCCCTGTGACATCCGTCTCACGTCGTGTTGTCGGCGTCCCGACCCAGCCCGGCATTGCCGTCGGACGTCGTCCCGGTGCCCACTCGGGACGGCGACGCCGTGCTCCGGGAACCAGAGCCCGGCTGGTCGGGGCCGTGCTCGCCCCCGTGCTGCTGGTCGCCGCCCTCGCCGGCTGCTCGGCGTCCACCGCGCCGGACGGCACCGCCGCCGCGCCCGCGTCCTCGCGTCCGGACACCTCGCAGCTGCCCGCCGTCACGAACGGGACCGACCTGCGTGCCGCCCCGCGGATCGCCGCCGGGCACGGTAGCGCCCCCACCGACCTGCTCACCCGTGATCTCGTCACCGGCACGGGCACCACCGCCGACGCGACGAGCACCGTCACCATCCAGTACACCGGTGTGCTGTGGCGCAACGGCCAGGAGTTCGACTCCACCTGGGCCGCTCCCGGCGCTGCCGGTTCCGGGCAGGCCGCGACGTTTCCGCTCGCCGGCACGATCACCGGGTTCGGCCGTGGCATCGACGGGATGAAGGTCGGCGGACGGCGCGAGATCCTCATCCCACCGGCGCTCGGCTACGGCCCGGCCGGCGGCCAGCCGCCCACGATCCTCGCGGACGACACCCTGGTCTTCGTCGTCGACCTGCTCGACGTCGACGCCGCGACCGCCGGCCCTGGCATGTCGTCCGACAACGGTGCCTCCGGCGGCACCGGCGCCGGCCAGCCCTAACGGCTGGCCTCAACGGCCATCCTGCCGCGGTCGGTCCACAGCGGTCAGCCCGCGGCGGGCTGACCGCCGCGGACGGCGGCGGCCGCGGGTATGTCGGTGGGGGTGGCCTCGGGTGCCCGCCGGCGGGCGACTAGCCTGTATGGCTGTGTCCCGGCGCCGGGTGGAACGCCTGCTGAACCTGACGATGTGTCTGATGGCGACGTCGCGGTTCCTCGCCGTGTCCGAACTCGGGGAGCTCGTCGAGGGGTACGAGCCCGGCGTCACCGCCGAGGAGCAGGACGCGTTCCGGCGGATGTTCGAACGGGACAAGTCGTATCTGCGTGAGATCGGCATTCCGTTGGAGACCGGGCGGGGCTCGGTGTTCAGCGACGAGGTCGGCTACCGCATCCACCGCGGGGACTATGCCCTGCCCGACCTGGCCCTCGCACCGGACGAGGCGGCCGCGCTCGCGCTCGCCGGATCGCTGTGGTCGGTCGCGGCCCTGGCCGGGCCGGCCGCGAGCGCCCTGCGCAAACTCGCCGCCAGCGGCGTGTCCGCGCCCGGAGGCGGCGAGGGCGGCGGCAACGCGACGGTCGGCCAGGCCCGCCCCGACGCGGACGCCGGCGGGGCCGCGGCGGTCGGGCTCGGGATGCTCGACGGGTTCGAGCCGCGGGTGGACGCGGCCGAACCCGCGTTCGAGGCGTGTCTGGCGGCGGTGCAGACCGGGCGGGTGATCCGTTTTCCCTACCGCAAGGTCGGCGACGCCGAGGTGGTCGAGCGGCACGTCGAACCCTGGGGTGTGCTGTCGTGGCGGGGCCGCTGGTATCTGGTCGGGCACGATCTGCATCGCGGCGCGGAACGGGTGTTCCGGCTGTCCCGGGTCGCGGGGGCGGTGCGGCTGGTCGGCCCGGCGGGCGCGGTGGTCGTCCCGGCGGATGTCGATCTGAGCGCGATGGTCTCCGCGCAGGCCCCCGCCGAACGGGTCCGGACCGCCACCCTGGCCGTGCGCCAGGGCACCTGCCACGCGCTGCGCCGCGGCGCCCAGGCGGTGTCGACCGGCTGCATCCCGCCGGCCCGTCCCCGTCCGGTCTTTCCCGCGGACATGGATCTGCTGGAACGCACGTTCACCGACACCGAGCGGTTCGCCCGCTGGATCGTCGGCTCCGGCCCGGACGTGCTGGTCCTGGACCCGCCGGAGCTGCGTACCGCCGTCATCGATCGGCTGCGTGCCGCCGCGGGGCCCGCAGCCGAGGGTGAGGGGCGGTGAGCTCGGCGACCGAGCGGCTGTCCCGGCTGCTCGCCCTCGTCCCGTGGCTGCGCGCGCATCCGGGGGTGTCGCTGGCGGACGCCGCGGCGACGTTCGGGATCACCCAGGGGCAGCTGCGTAACGACCTGGACCTGCTGTTCGTCTGCGGCCTGCCGGGTGGGGCGCCGGGCGACCTCATCGACCTGAGCTACTCCGGGGATCAGATCACCGTCGCCGATCCGCAGACCCTGGACCGTCCGTTGCGGTTGTCCGTCGACGAGGCGACCGCGCTGCTGGTCGCCGCCCGCGCGCTCGCCGACATCCCGGGCCTGGCCGGCCGGGACGCGCTCGACCGGGCGCTGGAGAAGCTCGAGCGGGCCGTCGGATCGTCGGGTCGGCTCGCCGGGCAGGTGCGGGTCAGCCTGGACGCCGCCCCCGGGACGACCGCGGCGCGCACCACCACGTCCGAGGCGGGCTCGTCCGAGTCGGGCGAGCCCGAACCGGTGCTGGCGGTGTTGCAGGAGGCGCTGCGTGACCGGCGCCGGGTGCACCTGCGCTACCTCGTGTGGTCCCGGGACGAGCTGACCGAACGCGACGTCGACCCGATGCGTCTGCTGGTCCGTGAGGGTCGGTGGTACCTGGAAGGATGGTGCCACCGGGCCGAGGCCGTCCGGCTGTTCCGGCTCGACCGGCTCGACGGGGTGCGGCTGCTCGACGTTGCGGCCGATCCGCCGCCCGACGCGGTGTCCCGGGAGGTGGGTGACGGCGTCTACCAGCCTGGGCCCGGGGATGTCCGGGTGGTGCTCGAACTGGCTCCGCCGGCTCGCTGGGTGGCCGACTACTACCCGGTGACCGACGCCCGTGAGCTGAGCGGCGGCGGCCTTGAGGTGACCCTGTACGCGGGGGAGACCACCTGGTTGCACCGGCTGGTCCTGGGGCTTGGCGCGGATGTGCGGGTGGCGGCGCCGGCGGCGCTGGCCGAGGAGGTCCGCCGTCTCGCCCGCCGGGCACTGACCGCCTACGGTCCGTCCGCCCACGGTCCGTCCGCCCACGGTCCGGCGGTCGACGAGCCTGGTCGTGTGCTACCGCGGGCCGCGACGGTGGTGGCGGGCGGTGGGGATGCCACGGGTACCACCGGTGCGGGGGAGCCCGCGGGCCCGGGCGGGGCGGGCGCGTCCGCGGACGGCCGGTAGGGTGATCGGCATGCTGTGGGCGCTCGTGTACCTGGTGCTGATCGTCGGTGGCCTGCTGCTGCTCTTCCTGTGCGCCTGGCGGGTGTGGCAGAAGGTCCGGGCCGCGCGGCGCGCGCTGGGTGAACTGTCGTCGCGGGTGTCGGGGCTCGCCGCCGACACCTCGGCCCTGTCCGGGCGGCTCGACCATGCCGAGGTCACCTCCCGGCTGGCGGAACGCACACCCTGACCGACCGATGACGGGTAGCAGCGGTGTGTCGTCCCGGTTCGTGTGCCCGCGGCCACCGCACCGCCGCCGGAAACGGTCATGGACGGCGGGCTGGCGGCACGTCCGGATCTGGCTACACTGAGTTGACAGATCCGTCTCGTGCCCGCCAGAAACGCGTCGTTGCTCAGCCGTCATCCGCGGGACACCCAAACGCCGCCTCTTGCCTCCTAGGCTGACGCACGTAGCATCGATCGCACCGGTCGACGAAACGGGCCGGTACCGCTCATCGGAGGATACCGACCATGCCGAACCTGGGCACTACCGAGATCATCATCATCGCGCTCGTCGTCCTGGTGCTGTTCGGATCGAAGAAGCTTCCGGACGCGGCCCGGTCGTTCGGTCGCTCCCTGCGGATCTTCAAGGCCGAGACGAAGGGCCTGCGTGACGACGAGCCGTCGCCCGCCCCCGAGCCCGCCGTCACCCCCGCGCCGCGCCAGATCGAGGCCCCGGCCGAGGCGATCGTGGTGCCGAGCGTGAGCACCGCCGCCAACGGTGTGGCCCCGGCGGCCGACAGGCACTGAACGGCCGCGCCGGGCGGGTCGTCCCGTCGGCACCGCCGCCCGCCGGCCCACCCCGGGCCGGCCCGGGATTCCACCCTTCTCACCACCGCCTCGACCAGGAGACGCCGCCGTGCCAGGCATCCCCACGCCGCGCAGGCTCCTTGCCGCGGCGAACCACCGGCGGACCCGTACGGTCGAGGAAAGCCGGATGCCGCTCACCGAACACCTGCGTGAACTGCGCAACCGGGTCGCGATCGCGCTGGTGGGATTCGGCGTCGCCTTCGTGGTGTGCTTCATCGTCGAGCCGCACATCTTCAACTGGCTCAAGGAGCCCTACTGCGATCTGCCGGCGAGCAAGCGCTTCAGCGCGAACGGCCAGGCCACGGGCGACTGCACGCTGTACTTCTTCGGCATTCTGGACGCCTTCACCATCCGGCTGAAGATCTCGGCGATCGCGGCCGCGGTGGTGTCCTCGCCGGTGTGGCTCTACCAGCTGTGGTCGTTCATCACCCCCGGTCTGCACCGGCATGAGCGGCGCTGGTCACTGACCTTCGTCGGGGTCTCCCTGGTGCTGTTCGCCACCGGCGCGCTGTTCGCCTACCTCACCCTGCCCACCGGGCTGAGCCTGCTGCTCGGCTTCGGCGGCAACGGCCTGGTCAGCGTCCTGGACGGCAACCGGTACCTCAGCTACGTGCAGGCCATGCTGCTGATCTTCGGACTGTCGTTCGAGGTGCCGCTGCTGGTGCTGATGCTCAACCTCGCCGGGGTGGTCACCACCGCCCGGCTGCGGTCCTGGCGGCGCGCGGAGATCTTCCTCGTGTTCGTGTTCGCCGCGATCGTCACCCCCAGCCAGGACCCGTTCACCATGCTGGCGCTCGGCCTGCCGATGGTGATCCTCTACGAGGTGGCGCTGATCATCGGCTGGTTCAACGACCGGCGTCGCACCCGCCGGGGTTCGGAGTCGCCCTACGCCGACCTCGGTGACGACGAGACGTCCTCGCTGGACCTCGACGACGCGGCGGTCGGCTCCCGATCGGCCGGGCGCGCGGGGACGTCCGCGGGCGGCGGGTCGTCCAGCGATGTCGGAGTGTCCCCGGTCGGGGCCGGTCAGGGCGCTGCCACCCGGGTGGGCGGCGCGGGGACGTTCGGCGGCGACGCCGGCGACATCACCTGAGCGCCGCCCCGGGCGGCCCCCCGGGGGGGGGGGGGGGGGGGGGGGGGGGGGGGGCGGGGGCCCCGGCCCCCCCGGGGGCGGGGGGATGGGCGC
>NZ_JALKFW010000157.1:0-57855 GCF_023243055.1 Frankia sp. AgPm24
GCAGCCAACCGGCGGTAGATCTCCACCGCCTGCTCGGTCGCCGCCAGCGCCTCCTCCCGCCGACCCAACCCGGACAGCAGGGCACCGAGGTTGGTCAGGGATCGGGCGAGGTCGGGTTCGAAGGCGGCCGGGTTCGCCGCAGCCAACCGGCGACGGATCTCCACCGCCTGCTCGGTCGCCGCCAGCGCCTCCTCCCGCCGACCGGCATGGTCCAGGCGCCACGCAAGCCGCTCCCACAGACGGGCCCGCTCGGCGGGGTCGGAGGTCTCGTCGAGCCGGTGGGTATGCAGCCGTGCGGTGACAGCAGCCATACCCGCGTCCAGGTCAGCGCTGCGATGATCCGGGAACAGGGCTTCCACCGCGCCCAGAACACCAAGGTCGACGCCATCCCAGGACGCAAGCGCCGTCAATACGGTCCCACCCGCCGCCACTACCAGCCCAGGACTGTCCCGCAGGATCTCGTGAAGACGCTCCCCGACATGAGGCCAGCGTTTCGCCGTCTCCACCAGAACCGTCCACCCACGACCCGCCCACACCGGCACCGCCTCACCAACCGCAGGTGCCACCAACCCAGACACCGCCGACACCGTCCACGGATCACCGTCCTCATGGCCCACGGCTCCAGGCACGAGCAGGGCGAGGAAATCCTCTCCCAGCCGATCCGGATACAGCGGCTCCAACACCAGCGACCGATCCGACGGCGGATAACACACCGCATGATCAGACAGGATCTGCCCGGCCACCTCCGGCACCGACGCCAACCCCACCCGACCCAGCACCCCCACCGCATCCTCATACGGCAACGGCCGGGTCACCGTCGCCGTGAACACCACCCGGCCCAACACCTCCGGCACCGTGACCACCGGCCGCGCGCCCCGCTCATGCAACCGCCGCCAATGATCACGCTCTCGGCGCAGCAGATAACCCGACAACCCCGCCGGATCAGCCGGCACCCTGCCCCCGACACGCAGCGCGTCCACCGCGGCCAGCGCCGCCATATGCACCGTCAACACCAGCCGGTACGCATCACCGTCAAGCCCCACCGGTGGCCGAACCCCCGACCCGTCCACCCCCAGCAGCTCACCGAACCGCACTGCAGCGGCAGCGAACACCTCCTCCCGGCCCGCCAGCGAACCCGCGACCGGACCCAGCCGCTGCTCCGACACCGCCACATCCTGATCGTCGAGGCGGTGTGCCAGCGACTCCCACCAACCCTGCCCGCTGCGCGCCAGCAGCAGCACCCGCACCCGCCCACCGGCGGCCTGCACCCGCCGATCAGTCAGCAGCCTCAACAGCTCCGTCAGCGGCCACCGCTCGGCGTAGTCGACCACCACCAGCAGCCCATCACCACCCGGCAACCCGCCCCGACCCCCGGCAAGGGAGGGTGTCTCACGGGCCGTCCACACCGCCCAGCCCGCCGCCGCCGACTCCACCGCGAACCGCGCCGCCAACCGGCTCTTCCCCTGCCCCCCAGGACCCGCCACCAGCCGCACCGCCAGCCCCGCACCGTCCTCACGCCAACCCGCCAGCGCGGCACGTTCTGATTCCCGGCCCGCGAACGGCACCAGCCGATACCGCGCCGACAACAACCGGCTCGGCGCCGCCGACACCGCCGGCACCGGCGCCCTCAGCGGAAACGGCGCCAGCTCATAACCCGGCTCAGCGTCGAAGAAATACTGCTCCCGCGCCGTATAAAGATCACGGCCTGCGATGTTGATCGGACCGGTTGACTTCATCACACTGCCCCCGTCATCGACGTGTGATCAGTCGTCCGGGCGGTCCCGGTAGAACACCTGCGACCCCTGCCCCACCGCGTACACATCACGGCCCGCAATGTTGGTCTGCACCCACGACCGCTCCGCCGCCGGCAACGCCGCCCGCGTCTGCTCCACCCACCCCCGCAACTCCTCCGCCGCCTCCGGGAACTCCGCCAGCAAATCCGCCAACCGCACCCCCCACACCGCGGCCAGCCGCTCCCGCACCCGTTCCCGCTCCGCGCCCGACACCGCCTCCACCGCCGCCGCATCCTCGTCCAACCACTCCCCAGCCAACTCCTCCCTGCGCCGCCCCACCCGGGCGAACAGCCGCACCGCCCCCTCCCGCGCCGACGTCCACGCATCCGTCGCCGCCGCCGCCACCAACGCCCCACTCCCCGACGCCGCCAACGGCACAATCCACTCCGCCACCATCCGCCACCCCCCGCACTCGACCAACCGTCACATGGCGCCACAGATCTACCACATAACGAAGCGCGCAGGAACCACCGCAACGACCCCGTTCTCCTTCGGTCGTCCCTGTAGCCAACCGTGTAGCCAAGCCCGCGGACGCCCACGGACAACGACGACCAGCAGCGGAACGGCGCCCGCCCAGGCCCGGCCAATTGTGTGGACGAGCCCGGACACCGGCGGACGGACCGAACCGACTTTGCAAGGCAGGGGTCCGCGGGCCCCTCAGCCGTCAGGTGTAGCAACGGGTGTAGCAACATGCCCGGACGTCGACGGACGGTGGCGGACACCGGCGGAGCGTGGAAGCAGCGCGGGAGCCTGGGACGCCTGGCGCATTTCGTGCCTTCTAAGCACCAGGTCGCAGGCTCGATCCCTGCCGGGCGCACCAGTGCATCAGGCCCGCATCTGGATCGCGCTTCTGTGGATCAGAGCTCACGTGCACAGCATGCTCGCGGTGGAGCACCACCTCGATGCACGTGAAGTCGCTGCGGCACTCGAAGGGACCGACTGGCCTCGGTGTTCGGTTCGCGACTGTGAGTACATACTGCGGATCTGCTGCCGCTCCGTCCGGGGCGACCTGCGAACTGTTTCGGCCTGGGGGTGCGGTTGTCAGGTCCAATAGGCCCATGGCCGAGGGAACGGGAACGGGTAAGCGCGTCACCTGGGTTGAGCTGTACTTCGATCTGATCTTCGTGTTCGCTGTGGGGCAGAGCGCGCACATCATGGTGGCCGACCCGGACTGGAGTGGGTTCGGCCGTGCGCTGGGGCTGTTCATGCCGCTGTGGTGGGCCTGGATCGGGTTCGTGATCCTCTACAACCGGCACGGCGACGATCGTGCCGCCCAGCGGCTGTTCATGCTGGCCGGGACGTTGCCGTGCGCGGTGGCGGCAGTCGAGACCCATGCCGCCGCCGACGGTCATGCCACGGCGTTCATTCTCGCGCTCGCCGGGATCCGGCTCGTCCTGGCTGTGGGATTTCTGGTCATCGTCGGTCGGTCCAGCTGGGTGGCGCTGGGATACGGCCTGTCCACGGTGGCCTTCGCCGTGTCGGCTGTGGTGCCCGAGCCGTGGCGGATCGCGCTGTGGGTGTTCGCCCTTCTGCAGGAGGCCGCGCACCTGCTGCTGCGCGACGACGACCGGGGGCGCAGACGAGGTGGGAGCACCCGGGCGGCCCGCGGGCCATCCGCCGGGACGGACGGCGAGGTGGCTGGCGGTCCGGCGGGCGTGGCCGCGGGCAGGCCGGCGCGGGAACGTCCGGCTCGCCGCAGTCGGGCCGCGGCGGTGCGGGCCAGGTTCCGCCGTCCGGTCGATCCGGCGCGCCGGGTGGACGCCGCGCATCTGGCCGAACGCTTCGGCCTGATGATGATCATCCTGTTGGGTGAGGTGGTGATCGCCGTGGGTGAGCCGGCGGCCGAGGCGGCCGAGCACGACGCGCACTACTGGCTTGGGCTGCTGTCCGGGCTGATGCTCGCGGGCGCCCTGTGGTGGCTGTACTTCACCGCGGCGGCTCCCATCAACGAGGCGGTTCTGCGGGCTTCGGGTGGGCACCCGGCGATGGCCTACGGTCTGTACGCCGGTGGGCATCTGAGCTCGGCCTTCGCGCTGATCACCATGGCGGCCGGGGTGAGCCTGGCGCTGTCCGGCGAGGAGGAGCCCACCGGAGCGGCCTGGTTGCTCACCATCGGCCTGGCCGTCTACCTGGAGGGCACCCGCGGCCTGACCACCTGGAGGTCGTCGCGCCCGGGCAGGGTGCTGCACACCGTGGTCATCGGCGGGACGGTCTGTCTCGCCCTGCTGCGGCCCCTGATCTCCACCCTTGGCGTGCTGCTGGTCGCCACCGCCTGGGCGATCACCCTGGCGGCCTACGTGTCCTGGCGCGCTCCCGAACGTCTGCGCCAGGTGAACGACGGGCCCCGTGCCTTCCTCCACTCGTCCGCGGCGCGGGACTGAGCTACGTCTGATCCACAACACCTGGAAGGATGTCGAGGTCCGGGAGAGTCCGGATGATCTCCGTTGTTGTCAGGGAGACGGTCACGACGCGGGCCAGCAGGTCGATGATGTGGCGGGGGTTGCCGGCCTCGCGGGACCAGTCGTTCGGGTCGTTGACGATGCCGGAGTCCCGGTCGGTCCTCACCCGGTAGCGGTCGATCACCCATTCGATCGCCGAGCGCGACCCGAGCGGGTAGTCGTAGGCGTCCGACGGGATGCCGGTGAGCACGATCCGGTCGTTGTAGTGGATCGTCGCGCGGTCCTGTTTCGCTCCTGCGGCGCGCTGCTCGGCGGTCGGCCTGGCGAAGCGCATCTTCCGGTCGCTGACCGCGAAGAACGCGTACGGGTCGCCTGTCGGGCTCAGTGTCGCCAAGGGGGACGTCACGTTGCCGACCGTTGCCTGCAAGGGGTAAGGCGTGGCCGATTCGTAGCCCAGGTGCAGGTCGCTCAACCGCCGGCCGGCGTCGACGAAACCGTGGAAGTCCGCGGCGAACGGGATGCGCGGCAGCATCTTCTTCAGGTCCGCGGCGTGGGCCTCCCGGTAGGCCGGCGAGTGCAGCAGGCCGTAGACGTAGAAGAAGATGTCGTCCTTCGTGATCTCCTCGCCCGGGTACGCGGCCCGGAAACGGCCGAGCGCGCCATCGGTGATGTTGTCGATTCTCCGGTATCCGCCGACCTTCTCGTATCGCCAGCGTGCGAAGTACTGGCCGGTGTCGAGAACATGCAGGTCGGGGCGTCCCTGGACGGCCAGCAGGGAGAAGGGCGCGTGGGAGGAGACGCCGGTGAGGACGAAACCGTGATTGTGGTGGTCCGGGGTTGGGAACGTGCTCGCCACGACACCCGGGCGGTGAATCCACCGCTGGTCCGCGTACATCCACTGGGGACAGAACGGCCGATACGTGGCCCGGACCGGGGGTCGTTCGTCGTACGGGAGCGGAACGCGGCGCTTCGCCAGTGACCGAAGGGTCACCGTCCACTTGATCAATGATTCGTCGTTGGTCGCATGGCCGTCGAGAACTCCGGCGTATGTTTGCGTGGCGCGCCCCATCACGTCGCGAAGGCCCGCCGCCGACGAGCCGTAGACCCACACGTCACGGCCGGTCTCATAACCACGCCCGTGACGTTCGAAGATGCCGCCGCCGCCGAGCGCCAGGTATGCGAGGAAGGTGTCGCTGCGCTGGTTCAGCCAGTCTCCCTGACTGTTCGGCACGATGGCCGTCGAGGCGACCGTGAGGATGTCCTCGGCCGCCGCGACCCGGGCGAGTTTCGCCTCGCGGTCAAGATAGTCACCGACCCGCCCGTAGTGCACGGAGGCCGGCGGGACCCGCGTCCGATCCCTGACCAGGACGATCACGCAGATGCCCACCTGGCTGCCCGCACCGAAGATCTTGCCGCCTTCCCTGCGCCAGTCGCCTTTCTGGTCGCCGCCGAGGTCGAAGACGTGGATGGTCGTGAACTCGTCGGCGAGTGATTTCCTGAGGCCATCGGTGCTGTTCCCGTCCAGCAGGCCGTTCGGTGTCACGAAGGCGATGACTCCCCGGTCCCCGATCCGCAGCGAGGCCCATCTGATCGCGCGGATGTAGGAGTTGTAGAGGGAGTTCTTGTTGGTCGCGGTCGAGCGATCGGCATAGGTACGTCTGATCTCCTCGTCAAGGTCCGGGTATCTCTCGTTGGCGTTGTTGTCGTTGGCCGAGGTCTGGCCCACCGAGTAGGGCGGATTCCCGACGATGACGGTGATCGGCGGCGACGGAAGATGGCCAGGCTGCCAGGACCGGTGCCAGGGCTGGAAGGTGTCGGTGAGAACCAGGCCGGGAAAATGTTCCGGCCGGCCGGTGAGATCGGTGTAGGTGGTCTGGATGTTGACGCCGGCGATGTGGTGGGCGAGGAGCAGGATCTCGTTGCCGTGGAGTTCCCGGGCGTACTTGCGGGCGAGGTCCGCGGGCCTGATCAGACCGGACTGCAGGAGACGGACGAGGAACGTCCCCGTGCCGGCGAAACCGTCGAGGATGTGGACGCCCTCGTCGGTGAGGCCCTGGCCGAACTCCCGGCGGAGCACGGCGTCAGCGGAACGGAGGATGAAGTCGACGATCTCGATCGGGGTGTAGACGATGCCAAGCCGATCGGCGACCCGTCTGAACGCGACGGAGAAGAACTGGTCGTAGAGCTCGACGAGGATCCGCTGTCGCCCCTCGGCGTTGTCGACACCGCGCACCCGGCGCCGGACGGCGGCGTAGAACGACTCCAGCGTCTCGTTCTCGACTGCCGGGCCGTGTTCGTCTGACGGGCCGTGTTCGTCGAGTGTGGCCAGCATCCGTTCCATGGCCGCCGCCACCGGGTTGGTGGTCACGAGGTCGTAGCCGTCGAAGAGGGCTTCGAAGACGGGGCGGGTCACGAGATGCTGGGCCAGCGTGTCGATCGCCTCGTCGGCGGTGATGCTGTCGTTCAGGGTGCCGCGCAGGTCTGCGAGGAAGACCTCGAACTGCCGTGCGGGAGCCGACCGCGTCTGGGCGAGCAGGCCCCTGATGCGGGTCACGTGAGCCGCGGCGATCGCGGCGACGTCCCTGGCCCAGCCCTCCCAGCCGAGAGTTGTCACCGGTGCCCGGTCCGCTCCGGGAGGGTGGTCATCGAGGTGAGGCGGTGCGCCAGCTGGCGGGCGGCTTCGCGCAGTTCGGGGGGTTCGAGGATCTCGGCGTCGAAACCGAGGCCGGCGATGCGGGCGGCGAGCCAGGTCAGGTCATCGCCGCCGACCACCAGGACGCACCAGTCCTGCGCGTCGCCGGGGTCCTCCTCGATCCGTCCTACCTGGGGTGGGACGAGGGCGCGGACCTGGTCGGGCTGGGCGCGCAGGCGGACGCGGGCCCGGTGCCGGTAGGGGGCCTCGGTGACGGCGCGTTGGACGTGGGCGACCGGGTCGGGGTGTTCACGGGGGCGGAAACGCCAGGTCGTCGCGGTCACCTGGTCCATCCGGTCCAGGCGGAAGGTGCGCCAGTCGGCGCGGTCGACGTCCCAGGCCATCAGGTACCAGCGGCGGCTGGTGGCGACCATCCGGACCGGCTCGACGGTGCGTTCGGGCAGGTCACCGCCACCGCCGACGCCACCGCCGCGGCCGGTGTAGTGGAAGCGGACGCGGACCGCGTCGCGGCAGGCGCGGGCGAGGGTGAGCAGGACGTCCGCGTCGATCTCGATGCCGGGGCCGAGCAGGGTGTCGGTGGCGCCGTGCACGGCGCGCACCTCGGCGCGCAGGCGCGGGGGCATCACCTGGTCGAGTTTCGCGAGTACCCGCAGGGCCGACTCCCCCGCGCCGGCGACCGTGCCACCGGCGGCCAGGCGCAGCGACACGGCGGTCGCGATCGCCTCGTCGTCGTCGAGCAGCAGCGGTGGCAGTCGGGTGCCGGCGCCGAGCTGGTAGCCGCCGCCGACCCCGGAGTGCGCGTGCACGGGGTAGCCGAGGGCGCGCAGACGTTCGATGTCGCGGCGCACCGAGCGGTCGGTGACGGCGAGTTCGGTGGCGAGTTCCGACGCGGTCCAGGATGGCCGGCGCTGCAGCAGGGCCAGCAGCCGCAGCACCCGCTCGGTGGTCGTCTCAGCGGACACGTTCCCATCCTGACACCGATCGCGGACCGAACCTGTCCGCGATCGGCGCGACGATGCCCTCATGACTTCGAACACGACGACCACCCAGCCCGCCACCACCCAGCCCGCCACCACCCGGCCCGCCACCGCCCAGCCCGCCACGGCCGGGCTGGCGCTCAACTCGTTGCTGCGTTCTCAGGTCGACGAGCACTGGAACGAGCAGCTACGCCCGCGGTTGGCCGGGCTCAGCGATGACGAGTACTTCTGGGAGCCGGCGGCGGACTGCTGGAACGTGCGTCCGCGGGGCAGCGGCACCGCGCCGGTGCAGGGCGGTTCCGGTGCGATGACCATCGACTTCGCCATGCCGGCTCCGGAACCGGCACCGGCACCGGTCACCACGATCGCCTGGCGCCTCGGCCATGTCATCGTCGGTGTGCTCGCGATGCGCAACGCCGCCCACTTCGGACGGACCCCCACCGACTACCTGTCCTTCGAGTACGCGCCGGACGCGGCCACCGCCCTGGCGCAGCTCGACGCCGAGTACACCACCTGGCTGGCCGGGGTGACGGCCCTCGGTGAGGCGGGCCTGGCCCGGCCCTGTGGCCCGGCCGAGGGTCCGTTCGCCGACCTGCCGATGGCGGCGCTGGTCCTGCACATCCACCGCGAACTGATCCATCATCTCGCCGAGGTGTGTCTGCTACGCGACCTGAACCGGTCCTGACGCCCCGCTCGGCCACGAACACGGAGGACGCCCGATCATGGCTCGCGACATCCAGATCACCTTCGACAGCGCGGACCCGGCGAAGCTGGCCGCCTTCTGGGCCGAGGCGCTCGGCTACCAGGAGCAGGAGCCGCCGCGGGGCTTCGCGACCTGGGAGCAGGCGCTGGCCGCGTTCGGCGTGCCACCCGAGCGGCGCAACGACGCCTCGGCCCTGCTCGACCCCGAAGGGCACGGGCCGCGGCTGTTCTTCCAGCGGGTCCCCGAGGGCAAGCAGGCCAAGAACCGCGTGCATCTGGACGTCCGGGCCGCGCCTGGCCTCAGCGGCGACGCCCGGATGGCCGTGCTGGAGACCGAAGCCGAACGGCTCGTCGCCCTCGGTGCCACCCGGTCCTCCCGGCTCGAACCCGCACCCCCGATGGTCGCCGGGCACATCGTCATGCTCGATCCCGAAGGCAACGAGTTCTGCCTCGACTGACCGCGGCCACACCCCAGCGCCGGGCCGCCGCCGCGCCGCGTCTCGTCTCGTCTCGTCTTAGGCGAAGCGGGCCTCGTCCCCCTTGCTGTACGGGTGGATGGCGGCCAGGTCGCCGGTGCGGACCTTGGTCGGCCACGCCGGGTCGGACAGCAGCACCCGGCCGAGGCCGACCAGGTCGAACTCGCCCCGCTCGAACAGGTCCACCAGCGGCGCGAGGCGCAGCGGCGCGGATGCCTCGCCGTCACCGCCGAACGCCGTGGCGACCCCGACGGAGCCGATCGTGATGGTCGGCAGCGCGGTGAGGTGCTTCGTCCAACCGGCGAGTGTGCGAGGCGAGTCGTCGAAGGCGGGCAGCCAGTAGCGGCGGGTGGACACGTGCAGCGCGCTGGCGCCGGCCTCGACGATCGGGGCGAGCAGCCCTTCGAGGTCGGCCGGCGAGTCGGCGACCTGGGCGTCGAAGGCCCCGCCCTTCCACTGGGAGAAACGGTAGATCACCGGGAAGTCGGGGCCCACCGCCGCGCGGATCGCCGCGACCACCTCGGCGCCGAGCCGGGCCCGACCGGCCAGGCCCGCGCCGTAACCGTCGGTGCGCCGGTTGGTACGCGACCAGAAGAACTGGTCGAGCAGATAGCCGTGGGCCCCGTGCACCTCGACACCGTCGAACCCGACGGCCCGGGCGTCCGCCGCGGCGCGGGCGAAGGAGGTCACCACCGCGTCGAGGTCGGCGATGGTCGCGGGCGTGCCGATCGTCGTGCCATCGGCGCGCACCCCTGACGGGCTGAGTACCGGTGCCTGCGGCCGCGGCGGCGCCCCCGGCTCCCGGGCCGCGCCCAGATGCCACAGCTGCGGCACGATCCGCCCGCCGGCCCCGTGCACCGCCTCGACCACCCGCCGCCACCCGGCGAGCGCGTCCTCGCCGTGGAAACGCGGCACCCGGTCACTGGAACCGGACGAGGGATGATCGACGTAGGTGCCCTCGGTGACGATCAGCCCGGCGTGCGCGGCCCGTCGGGCGTAGTACGCCGCGACGTCGTCGCCGGGCACACCACCCGGTGAGGCCTGGCGGGTCATCGGCGCCATCACGAACCGGTTGGCGAGTTCCACCCCGGCAAGCGTGAACGGGGTGAACAGTGGCGCCACCTCGGCCCCGTCCAGCAGATCGGACTGATCCGCGCGGGGCGAGGGCACTGCGGCTGCGGTGGTGGCGGCGGGGCGCGGAGACACGGTCACCCCTGGTTCAATCCACGTCGCCCTGCCGCTGTTCCCCCGCCGCCACAGTTGGCCCGCTCCACCGAGCGAGATATCGCTCACCTGCGCCGATGCTGTTCGGCGCAGGAAACTGCGATGCATCCCGCTAAATCGGCCGACACGGGGACCACCGACGTGATTGCATCGTGCGGCGTCGAAACGGTGCGACGATCGGAGGTGTACGTGGCGCCAACACCACGGTTTCGTCGAGTTGCCGCACTTCAGCGGCGATTCGTGGACCGTGAACCAGTCCTGGCGGCCTTCTGGGATGAACTCGCCCTGGCGGGTGAGGGTCCGCGAGTTCTCAATGTGACCGGGGTAGGCGGCATCGGCAAGTCCCGGCTGACCCGCGAGCTGAGGGACAGTGCGGCGGCCCACTATCGAACGGCGTCGCTCGATCTTCAGGTTCATGCCTCCCGCCAGCAGGAAGACGCCCTGGCGATGATGCGTAACGAGCTCGGCGCTCAGGGTGTTTCCTTTGATCGGTTCGACATCGCCTACGCCGTGCTCTGGCAGCGTCTGCATCCGCACCTGCGGCTGAGACGGTCGGAACTGGCCTTCGTCGACGAAAGTTCCATTCTCACCGACATCGTCGACGGTATGGCCGGGATTCCGGTCTTCGGAACGGCCCGTGGGCTGGTCAGACTCCTGGACCGCGGCGGGTCCGACCTGGTTCGGCGCCGACGGGTACGCCGCGATCCGACCCTGGCGACACTCGACGACCTACCCAACAGCGAACTCGCGGACGCAGTCACCTACCTGTTCGCCGAGGATCTGCGGGCCGCGAGCGTCAGCCGTCAGTACGTGATCCTCGTTGACACCCATGAGGCGCTCGTGCCGAACCCTCTCCGGGCCGGACGAGCGCAGCTCGCTGACGCCTGGTTGCGAGATCTGGTCGCCCAGCTCGACCGAGGACTGGTCGTCATCGCCGGCCGAGAGCCGCTGCACTGGGAACGAACCGATCCTGAATGGGACGGCCTCATTCGGGTCTGCGCCTTGGATGGTCTTCCCTGGCAGGCCCGTCTCGACCTGCTTGAAGGCGGCGGAGTCACCGACTCAGCCCAACGTCACGCGGTCGCCGAGGCCAGTGCCGGTCTACCGTTCTACCTGAACCTCGCGGTCGACACCCACCTGCAGAGCAATGGCCAGATCAGTGGGGTTCTTGTCTCGCCAGAGGAGATCCTCGCGCGTTTCCTGCAGCACGTCGCGTCCGAGGAAATTCGGTCGCTTGAGGTGCTGAGCCCGACCCGGCTGTTCGACTACGACGTGTTCCGCGCCCTGGCCACCGCGTTCCACCTGCCCGAACACCGCATCGCTTGGGAGTCGTTGACGGCTTATTCCTTTGTCTACCCGGCGGACGCCCACGCCGCAGGTCCGGCACTGCGCTTCCACCAGTTGATGGCCGCGGCCCTGCGAGAACGACTGTCCCCGGAAAGCACCGCCGAGATCCATGCGAAGCTGCGCGTGCTCTGGGAGGACCGCGCAACGCGCGCGACCGGACAGGACAGCGGCGCCCGTTCGGCACGGGCGCTGCGCGAGGCGATTTACCACGCCCTGCGCTGTGGGCAGGCGGACGCCACATCCGTGCTGGACTTCGCCGATCGCGCTGTTCGCTGTGGCGGCCACAGCGCCGCCCGAGGCATCAGTGACGATCTTCGCACACTCCTGGAGAGCCAACCCGCGCATGCTGACCTGCACAGGGCACTGCGTTGCCTGGACGCGGAGGCCGCCGTCCGGCTGGGCGACGCAGCCGAGGTCGCAGCGCTCGCCCCCGCACCGGAGCACGCGCAGGAACCCGGCCTCGGCATTGACCTGGGGACCCCTGCCGGCGCACGTCTGGCAGTGGCAGTGGGAAACGGCCGGCGAATCGGCGGCGAGACCACCGCCGCGCTGACTATCTTCACCCATGTGTGGGACCACGCCATAGGTCCGCCGCAGCTGGCCGCGGGCCTGTGGGCGGCGGACCTGCACATGGCCCAAGGCCGGTTCCGCGACGCCGAGACGCTGACCGTCGCCCTCGATGACGCCGGTGCGACCGCCGCATCACGGTCCCGTCCCACCAGCGTCGAACAGGCCGAGTTCCGGGCGGACGTGGCCCGACTACGTCATCTGGCGCACCGGTTCGCCTTCGACTTCACCGCGGCCGCCCGTCATCTCGAGGAGGCCGCCGCCTGGTACGCCCAGGCGGGCAGCGTCCTGGGCTCGGCCAACATCCAGACGAACCGGGCCGAGTTGCTCGCCCTGACCCATCCGGCGCAGGCGATCGTCGAGGCCGGCCGGGCGATCGAGATCCAACGTGAGATCGGCGCCCGCCATGAGCTCGGCAAGGCTTACACGGCGCTTGCTGTCGGACAGCTCAGATGCGGTCAGCTGGACGAGGCCGAGGGCTCGCTGCACGCGGCGCGCGACACCCTGGAGGCTGTCGGCTACCGGTCCGGTCGGGCCAGAGCCGAGTTCTACCAGGCCGTCCTGCACGCACGCCAAGGCCGCATGGACGAGGCGATCGACGCCCTGTGCTGGACAGTCGAAGAGCTGGAAGCCGCAGACGTGTATCCGACGATCATTCTGTGTGCGGCCCAGGTGCTGGACGCCCTCGGCATCTACCAGGAGGCCATCAGCGCCGCGGCCGGCAGAGCTCGAACGCGGATCCAGCCATACGGCACAGTGGCCGATCTGGAGAGCCGGATCGAGCGCTTCGTCGGCGAACTGCTCGATGGGCAGGTGTGGCGTCCCGAGGACCTGCATCGACGAGCGGTGGGACGCCTCGACGGCGCGGCGGGCTTCTACAACCGCAATGTCCGGCTGGACACCCCGAGTGGGGATGTCGTCGTCCGCATCCCGATCGCGGGCAGCGACATGATGGATCTGATGATCTGGCCGGAGGCGGACATTCTGCGGGCCATCCGCGGGACCGTCACGCACGCACCACGACTGCTGTACGCCAGCACACAGCCCCGCTACCAGATCGCTGACTTCCTTGTCGGTGACCTGCTCGACCACACCGCCCCACGCGACACGCGAGTACCAGCACATGTCCTCGCCGACGTGGCCGACCTGGTCAGCCAACTGGGAAGCATCACGATCGATCGGATACCGCCGCTACCGCCGGGCTGGCCGGAAGACGGCCGGACCACGGACTTCGCCCGTCGCCTGTCCGCGGTGACGGCCGGCGTTCACGCCCGGTTCCGCCCCGAGTTCGGTGCGCTGTACGTGGCGTTCGGCATCCCCGACGACGCTCTGCACGAGATAGAGAACCGGTGGGACACCTTGCACTCCCGACCCTTCCGACTCCTGCACACCGACCTGCATCGCAAGAACATCATCGTCGCCGACGGCCAGGCGTTCTTCCTCGACTGGGAGCTTGCGCTCTGGGGCGATCCAGTCTACGAACTCGCGGTCCATCTGCACAAGATGGCGTATCAGCCCGATGAGGCAGAAACCGTCACCGCCCAGTGGGCCAGGGCCGTCACCGGCCCGGCGGCCGCGGGATGGCAGGCCGACCTTGCCACCTACCTGGCCCATGAGCGAATCAAATCCGCCATCGTGGACACCGTCCGTTACACCAAGATCCTGACCGACGGGAACCTGACCGCCGAGGCCGCCGACGCGTTGCTCGACAAACTGGTCGGCAAACTTACTGCCGCGCACACCATTCTTGGAACGTCGCTGAGCATCGACCGGGCAGGCGCTGACACGCTGATCCGACAGTGGGCGGCCGGCCGGCGTCGGTAGCGCGTCCTGGCCGGACGCGGTAGATCACAGGAGGCTCGCACGTCCGGCCACGCCGTGCACCGTTGCGTTCGGAGGAGACGAGAACGATGACGTCGTCACAGGATGTCCCGGTCAGCCTGACGGTCGGCGCGCTGGTGCAACGGGCGGCGCGGGAGTTCGGCGCGTCCGACTACGTGGTGACCCTGACCGAGCGGCTGACGGTCGCCGAGGCGGAGCAGCGGTCGGCCGTCGTCGCCCGCCGGCTGCTCCATGGCGGCGTCGGGAAGGGCACCCGGGTGGGGCTGTTCTTCCCGAGCGGGCCCGAATGGACGCTGTGGTGGCTCGCGGTGAGCCGGATCGGGGCGATCGCCGTCCCGCTCAGCACCCTGCTGGCACCGGCCGAGATCGCCCGCATCGTGCGCCTGGCGGACGTCGCGGTGCTGGCCGCGCCGCGCACGGTGCTGCGCATCGACGTCGCCGAACGCTTCAAGGCCGCCTTCGCGGACCTCACCACACCAGCGGACCAGCCGGCGGACCACCTCGAGCTGGCTTCGGCGCCGTACCTGCGCCGCGTGATCCTGACCGCACCACCGGACCAGACCGAGCGAGCCGTCCCCGCCACATCGCCCGCACCAGCCACCTCAGCCGCACCAGTCACATGGCCCAGTTGGGCTATGCGGTGGGACGCCGAGCCCTGGGCTGACGCCGACCCTGAGGCGAGCGAGAGGTCGGGGACGAACGAGGGGCCGGGGGCGGCGCCGATGGTGCGGGCCGAGACGCTGGCCGCGGTGGAGGACGAGGTGAGCCCGGCCGACCTCGCCATCATGATTCACACGTCGGGGTCGACGGCCGAGCCCAAGGGCGTGCTGCACACGCACGGCACGCTGGTCCGGCAGACGTCCACCTGGGCCATGGTCATCCGCGGTCTCACCGGGGTCGAGCGGGCGCCGCGGGTGCTGTGCGCCATGCCGTTCTTCTGGATCGGCGGCATCCTCGCGGCGACCGGCGCGCTGCACGAACCCGTCACCCTGCTGGTGCAGGCGAAGCTGGACGCGGGACCCGCGCTGGAACTCGCCGAGCGGGAGCGGGCGAACGGCGTCGTCGGCTGGCCGGCGTTCACCCAGGCGCTGCGGCTGCACCCGAGCTTCCCCGACCGCGACCTGCGCAGCGCCCCGATGCTGTACGACGGCCCGGTGGACCTGGCGATGACCGGTGTCCCGGACGGCCATCCGATCCACCGCAGTCTCACCGAGTCCGCCGGCAGCTTCGCGTACACCGAGACGGCGATCATCGACGCCGCCGGCCAGCCGGTGCCCGAGGGGACCATCGGTGAACTGCTCATCCGCGGCCCGGGTTCGATGGCCGGTTACAACAAGCGGGAACGGTCCGATGTCTTCGACGCCGACGGCTGGTACCACACCGGCGACCGTGTCTACCGCCGCGCCGGCGACCCCCGACTGTTCTACGTCGGCCGCGACAGCGAGATGATCAAAGTGGCCGGGGCGAACGTGTCGCCGCGGGAGGTCGAGGCCGTCCTCGAGGAGTTTCCCGAGGTGGCGCACTGTGTCGTCACCGGCGTCGCGCATCCGACCCGCGGTGAGGAGGTGTGCGTCGTCCTCGTCCCGGCCGCCGCCGCTGCCGCCGCCGCTGACGCGGGCGTCCCGCTGGACACCCGGTCCCTCGCCGGACGGGCCCGGGGGCTGCTTTCCAGTTACAAGGTCCCGACCCGCTGGATCATCGCCACGGCGGACGAGGTGCCTTCCCTTCCCAGCGGCAAACCGGACCGCCGCGGCCTGCGCGCCCGCGTCGAACGCGGCCATCTGACGCCGAGCACCCCTACCGGGACGTCAGGTGGTCAGCAGGTCGTGGACGGTGACCGGGGTGAGGCCGGCGGTGCGCAGGAGGGTCGCGATCCGGGGGAAGGCTGCGACCGTGCCGGGGTAGCCGAAGTGCAGGCTCACGATGGAACCTGGCCGCAGGCCGGCGCGGACCCGGGCGACCACCGCGTCGGCACCGGGTGAGGTGTAGTCCAGCGGGTCGACGTCGAAGTCGACCACCGTGCGGTAGCCGGCGGCACCGGCCTCGGTGAGGATCAGCGGGCTGGCCGTGCTGGTGCCGGACGGGCGGAAGTACCGACCCTGGGTCGGTGTCAGCCGGGCGAGGACGTCCCGGCAGCCGGCGATCTCGGCCGCGACCTGGCCTGCGGGCAGCGCGGTCAGGGTCGGATGGGTGTAGGTGTGGTTGGCCACCTCGTTGCCGGCGGCGAGGATCGGCGGGATGAGGTCCTGGTGCGCGTCCAACCACTGGCCGACGGCGAACACGGTGATCGGCACGCCGAGGTCCGCGGCCTCGCCGAGCAGCTGGCGGGCGAGCACCGGGTCCTGGCCGGTCTCGTGCGGGCCGAGGTGAAAGGTGAGCGCCACCCGTGGACGGTCACGCGGACCGTTCGCGACCGCCGTGGCCGGACCACCCGGCACCAGATCCGGGCCGGGCGGTGGTGCGGACGCGGCGACGCTCCCGGGAGTGGCCGGCGCTGTGGCTGTGGCCGGCGCGCGTAGCGGTCGCGGCGTGGAACCGGCGCCGGCCGCACCGGCCGAACCGTCGGGCGAGGCCGAACCGGAGCAGGCGGCGAGCCCCGCGGCGGCCGCCGCCGCGGAGCCGGCGGCCAGCAGTCGACGCCGGGATGGGCCGTTTCCTTCCATATCCGGCACGGTGAACCGCTGCGATGTCACTGAAAGCCCCCCTCACCTGGCACCGATCGACGGCACCACCCAACGCGACACGACGGACCACAGTGAGCCGGCGACCACAACGTCGCGGATTCCCCTCACTCACCCGGGTGCCGCTAGCATCCGAGCGATGACCCATGGCTAGTCTGTCGCCGTGCCAGCCAAGGATTCGCCCCACTCCCACCGGTCGGCCAGGCAGCCCCGGCAGCGCGTGTTGGGCGCCGCGATCATCGCGGTTCTGCTGATCGCCGCAGGGGTAATCTACGTCGCCACCGGAAACGATCACGAGCCGAGTGCGGTGGCGTCGTCCACCAGCGCCCACCCGCACGATCATCATGGCGACCCGGCCGGCACCCCGGCGGCGAGCGCCCCCGCGGGGGGCTCGGCAGCGGTGGCGGCGGGTGGCGCGGGTGGGGTCGACGTCTACGCGCACGCGCGGGCCGGGATGCTCAGCCCGGTCGTCCGCAATGATCCGGCGTACGTCTACGTTCCGAACCTGGCCGACGGCACCGTCAGCGTCATCGACCAGAAGACGATGAGGATCATCGACACCTTCGCCACCGGACGGCAACCGCAGCACGTCGTACCGTCCTGGGACCTGCGCACCCTGTGGGTGAACAACAACGCCGGCAACAGCCTGTCACCGATCGACCCGAGCACCGGGCGGCTCGCCGGCCCGGCGGTCCCGGTCGCGGACCCGTACAACCTGTACTTCACGCCCGATGGCAGGTACGCGATGGTCATCGCCGAGGCCAACCATGACATCGACTTCCGCGACCCACACACCATGGAACTGCGCCACAGCCTCGACGTCGGCACCGAATGCGCGGGTGTCAACCATGTCGACTTCGCCCCGGACGGCAGCTACGCCATCGCCACCTGCGAGTTCGCCGGACGGCTCGTCAAGGTGGACCTCGTCCACCAGACGGTCGTGGGTTATCTGGATCTGGGCCGCCAGGCCGCGCCGCAGGACATCAAGATCGACCCGGCGGGCCGGGTCTGGTATGTCGCCGACATGAACGCCGACGGAGTCCACCTGATCGACGGCGACACGTTCACCAAGATCGGATTTGTGCACACCGGACCGGAGACCCACGGGCTCTATCCGAGCCGGGACGGGCGTTTCCTGTACGTGGCCAATCGCGGCGGCCAGATGGAAAGCATGAGCGTGCCGTTCCCACATGCCGGCCAGAACGGTTCGGTCTCGGTCATCTCGTTCGCCACCCGGGCGGTCGTGGCGAACTGGCCGATTCCCGGCGGTGGCACACCGGACATGGGCAACGTGAACGCGGACGGCACCCGGTTGTGGCTGTCCGGTCGGCGTAGCAACGAGGTCTACGTCTTCGACACCGGTGGCACCGGCGGTTCCGATCCGTCCGCCGGCCGGCTGCTGACCAGGATCCCGGTCGGCCATGAGCCGCACGGGCTGACCGTCTGGCCGCAGCCGGGCCGCTATTCCCTGGGCCACACCGGCATCATGCGCTGAACGGCCCGAATCCCAGCGGAGAGCCGGTCGACCGGTTGACTGGTCCTGGCGAGGTTGGTGATCCCTACCCACCTCACCCGCCAGGACCTCTCAGCCGAACCGGTCAGGGGTGCAGGATGCAGGGGTGGCTCGGCGGGTACGGCGCATTCGGATTACAGGGCGGCGGGCAGCCAGCCCCAGCCGTGAGAAATCCGAAGGCGGCCGCCGTAGCGACCGCCGCCAGGGCCCGTCGCCGTCGCATGGACCGCGGTCTTTTCGGGGTATAGCTGGGTGGGCGCATGACGTAAGCCTCTCCGAACGTTTCACCATCCCGATCGAAGCTTTTTATAGCGGACGGATCACCACAAGCAAAACCGGCACGCCGAACACGGCCCGCTTATCTGATAATAGCAATACGCCCGACCTCGACCAGACCGGTCCGTGTCCGGTGAATCAGGCTGGACGCCCCAGCCACTCGCACCAGGCGTCGACCCCGGTTCCCGTGCGCGCGCTGATCTCGAGCACCTCGACGCCCGGACGGACCATCTCGAGGTTACGCCGAAATGCCGCCAGATCGAAGTCGAGATGCGGCAACAGGTCGGTCTTGTTGACCAGCACGAGATCCGTTGACCGGAACATCACCGGGTATTTGAGTGGTTTCTCCTCGCCCTCGGTCACCGCGTACACCATCGCCCGACGATGCTCGCCGACCGTGAACTCGGCGGGACACACCAGATTCCCGACGTTCTCCACAATGACCAGATCGAGCTCGGCCAGCGGCAGTCGGGGCAGTGCCGAGGCGACCATCGGCGCGTCCAGGTGGCATTCCCCGCCGAACCCGTCGCCGGTGTTGATCAGGGCGATCGACGCGCCGAATCCGGTGAGGCGGTCCGCGTCGATGCTGGTCTCGATGTCGCCTTCGATGATTCCGATCCGCCGGTGCGCGGCGAGCCGGCGCAGCGTCTCGACGAGCAGTGTCGTCTTGCCCGCCCCCGGCGCCGACATCAGGTTCACCACCGCCGCGCCGGCCGCGTCGAACGCCGCCCGGTTCGCCGCCGCCGCCCGCTCGTTCTCCCCGAGGATCCGTTCCATCACCTCGACGCGTTCGGACGCACTGTCATAACCCGACAGATCCATACCGGCGAGCTCGGCCCGTCCGCCCTCGACCGAGGGCCGCCCGGCTCCCGGCTCATCGCCGTGGCGGTGCGGAGCCTGCCTCGTGTCGTGGGAATGGCCGCCGCCGTGCGGCGGACGGCTGCCCTGCGTGGGAGCGGCGCCCTGCGTGGGAGCGGCGCCCTGCGTGGGAGCGGCGCCCTGCGTGGAACTCGTGCCCTGCGGCGGACGGGTGCCCTGCGGGGGGCGTCCGCCCTGGGCGGGGGGTGGCTGGTCGGACGGGCGGGGGCGGCCCGCCCCGGTGGGGGGATGCGGCGGGACGACCCGGGGGGGCGCGGCCCGTCGGCTGGGGCGGTGGGGGAAGGAGCCGGGGGGATGGGGGTGGAAACGGCCCACGTCAGACCTCCGCCGGCGCGTTCGGCGCCGGTTCGCTGGGCGTCGGCGCACTCGGCACATGTTCGCCGGATGCCAGGTCGGTTGATGCCAGATCGGTCGGTGCCAGCTCGAAGGAGGTGACGAGAAACTCCTCGCCGCAGGTCAGGTCGAGGTGGCCGGCGTCGGCGCCGCAGGTGGCGCAGGCGACGAACGGCCGCACCAGCACGCCGTGCGCCCCGCAGGCCCGACAGCTCACCCGGGCGGGCACGTGATCGACCTCGAGGACCGATCCGGCCAGCACCGCGCCGTCCGGATGGCTCGCCCAGGCCCACTCCCAGCAGGCGATCAGCGTGTCCGGGACGACCTGGCGCAGCGCGCCGACCCGCAACCGGACCACGCTCACCCGCCGTCCGCCGGCGTGGCGGGCGACGATGTCGGCGACGGACCGGCAGATCGACAGCTCGTGCACGTCCCGCCTCCCGTCGGCTCCGTTGCCGGGCGTCCCGCGAGAGCGCGGCGGCGCTGGCCGGTACGGCACCGACCGGACTCCACTCTCACCGTTCGGGCGCCGGTCGCCAAACGTCACCCCGCATAGGTGGCAGCGTCCGCACACGACCTATCTGCGGGTCCGCCGCGGACGCATACCGTCGCCGTGCCGATGCCAGCAGGCACCTCGGCAGCTTGGTCGGGCCGGGAGGAAGGACCGCCGATGTCATCCGTGCTCTGGTTCCAGGGCGGGGCGTGCAGCGGTAACACCATGTCGTTCCTCAACGCCGAGGAACCCACCGTCATCGACCTGATCACCGATTTCGGGCTGGACCTCGTCTGGCATCCGTCGCTGGGGCTCGAGACCGGCGCGACGGCCCGGTCGCTGTTCTGGGACTGCGCCCGCGGGGAACGTCCCGTCGACATCTTCGTGTTCGAGGGGTCGGTCATCCGCGGTCCGGGCGGACGTGGCACCTACGACGTGTTCGCCGACCGGCCGATGCAGGACTGGGTGCGCGATCTGGCCGCCCAGGCGCAGGTCGTGGTCGCGGTCGGGGACTGCGCGAGCTTCGGCGGACTACCGGCCACCGCGCCGAACCCGACCGACTCCACCGGTCTGCAGTTCCACCGCCGTGACCCCGGCGGCTTCCTCGGCGCCGACTTCCGGTCGCGGGCCGGGCTGCCGGTGGTGAACATCGCCGGCTGCCCGGCGCATCCGGACTGGATCACCCAGATCCTGGTCGCGCTGGCCACCGGCCGGGCCGCCGACATCAGACTCGACGACCTGCACCGGCCGCAGACGTTCTTCACGTCGTTCACCCATTCCGGTTGCACCCGCAACGGGTACTTCGAGTACAAGCAGTCGACGGTCGCCTTCGGCGAGGGCACCCGCCAGGGCTGCCTGTTCTACGAGTTCGGCTGCCGCGGTCCGATGACCCACTCCCCCTGCAACCGCATCCTGTGGAACCGGCAGTCGTCGAAGACCCGGGCCGGGATGCCGTGCATCGGCTGCACCGAACCCGAGTTCCCGTTCTTCGATCTCGCGCCCGGCACGGTGTTCCGTACACAGAAGGTCGCCGGTGTCATCCCGCGGGAGGTTCCCGAGGGGGCCGGTCACCTGAGCTACCTGGGTCAGGCCGCCGCCGCCCGGATCGGCGCCCCGTCCTGGTCGAAGAAGGACATGTTCGTCGTCTGATCCGGCCAGCCCCGCACGCCGGCCAGCCCGCATCCAGGCCAGCCACACACGAGAAGAGACGCACCGATGACGACCGTCGATCTCAACGTCAGCCCGATGGGACGGGTCGAGGGCGACCTGGACGTGCGGGTCACGATCGACGACGGGGTGGTCAGCAAAGCCTGGACCTCGGCGGCGATGTTCCGCGGTTTCGAGATCATCCTGCGCGGCAAGGACCCGCAGGCCGGCCTGATCGTCACACCGCGGATCTGCGGGATCTGCGGCGGCAGCCATCTGTTCAAGGCCGCCTACGCCCTTGACGTCGCCTGGCAGACCGAACTGCCGCGCAACGCCACGCTGATCCGCAACATCGCGCAGGCCTGCGAGACGCTGCAGAGCATTCCGCGGTGTTTCTACGCGTTGTTCGCGATCGACCTGACCAACAAGCGGTACGCCGGCTCGCCGCTGTACGCCGAGGCCGTGCGCCGGTTCACCCCGTTCACCGGGACGAGCTACGGGCCGGGTGTGGCCCTGTCCGCGGGGCCGATCGAGGTGTACGCGCTCTTCGGCGGGCAGTGGCCGCACTCGAGCTTCATGGTGCCCGGCGGGGTGATCTGCGCGCCGACACTGGCGGACGTCACCCGGGCCACCGCCATCCTCGAACACTGGAAGTCCCAGTGGCTCGAGCAGCGCTGGCTTGGCTGTTCGGTCGACCGGTGGCTGGCCAACCGCAGCTGGGCCGACATCCTGGCCTGGCTGGACGAGAGCGCCTCGCACCGTGACAGCGACTGCGGCTTCTTCCTGCGCTACTGCCTCGACATCGGCCTGGACCGCTACGGCGCCGGCCCCGGCAACTACCTGGCCACCGGCACCTACTTCGACCCCGACCTCTACCGCCAGCCCACGGTGGACGGCCGAAACGACGCGCTGATCGGCCGCGGCGGCATCTACGCCGGCGGGACGCACTTCCCGTTCGACCAGGCCCGGGTCCGCGAGGACGTCACCCACTCGTACTACCAGGGCACGTCGGCCTACCACCCGTTCGACGGCGAGACGGTGCCCGTCGACCCGGAACGCGCCCAGGCCGACGGCAAGTACAGCTGGGCGAAGTCCCCCCGCTACGACGTGCCGGGACTCGGTCCGATTCCGCTGGAGGCCGGCCCGCTGGCCCGTCGGGTCGCCGCCGCCGCCCCCGGTGCCGCCCCGCATCAGGACGACGACCCGCTGTTCGCCGACATCCTGGCCACCATCGGTTCGTCGGTGATGGTCCGGCTGCTGGCCCGGATGCACGAGGCCGCCCGCTACTACCGCTGGGTCCGCGGCTGGCTCGACCAGATCGACCTGCACGAACCGTTCCACCTCGCGCCGACCGAACGCGCCGACGGACGGGGTTTCGGCGCGACGGAGGCCGCCCGCGGGTCGCTGGCGGACTGGATCGTCCTGGAACGCGGCCGGATCGCGAACTACCAGGTCATCACCCCGACGGCGTGGAACATCGGCCCCCGCGACGGCGACGGCGCCCCTGGACCGATCGAGTCCGCGCTGGTCGGCACGCCGGTGACCGACCCGTCCGACCCGGTCGAGCTTGGCCATGTGGCCCGCAGTTTCGACTCCTGCCTGGTCTGCACGGTGCACGCCTACGACGGCCGGACGGGCAGGGAGCTTTCCAGCTTCGTCCTGAACGAGACGGTGTGACCGCCGAGCCGGCCGCCGGCGCGCCCACCGGTCACGGGCCTGCCGCCGACGCGCCCACTGGGCTCGCGGCGCTGCTGGACCCGCCGGGGATCGCCCCACCGTCGTGGACGGCGACCGTGATCGGCTGCGGCAATCTGCTGCGCGGCGACGACGGGGTCGGCCCGGTGCTCATCCGCCACCTCGCCGCGGTGGGGGTGCCGGCGGACGTCCGCCTCGTCGACGGGGGCACCGCGGGCCTGGACACCGCGTTCGCGATGCGCGGCGCCCGCCGGGTGCTGATCGTGGACGCGGCCCGCACCGGTGCCGCCCCCGGCACCATCCACCGGGTGCCCGCCGACCAGCTCGTCGCCGCCGACCCGCCGCCCGCCGACCCGTCACCCGCCGGTACGCCGCCTGTCGGTACGCCATCGCTGGCCACCCTGCCGCAGCCGCACGCCGTGCGCTGGGACCAGGCGCTGGTGTTCGCCCGCTGGCTGCTCGGCGCCGACTTTCCGACGGACATCGTCGTCTACCTGATCGAGGCCGGATGCCTCGATCCCGGTGCCGACCTCACCCCGGCCGTGCGCCGCTCGATGGAACGAGTACAGACCATGATCCTGAACGACCTGGCGACGTCGGTCGACCTGACCGCCGGTGACCACGATGCCTGAGCCGACAGCACCAACCGCACCGACCGGGCCGACAGCGCTGGCGCGGCCGCAGCCGGTCGGGGTGTTTCCGCTGCCCGCCGGGTACCTGCTCGTCCCCGGCGACGACGACGAGGCGGTGGCGGTGCGCCGCGATCTGGCCGCCGGCCGCATCCCGGCGGTGTGGCCGCCGCGGCTGCGGGCGCTGGAACTGGCCCATCGCGGCGAGCTCACCGCCGCCGCGGACCTGCTGGTCGGCGACGACCCGATCGACCGCTACAACCGGTTCGTCCTGCGCCCGGCGGGACCTCCGGTGGAGGACCCGGCCGCGCTGCGCGCGGCGCTTGGACCCGAGATCGGTGTGCTCGTCGACGTGGTGCGCTTCTCCAACGGTGCCCTCGCCGAACCGCCGGCGCTCACCGACGAGACCGGCGAGATCGCGGCGCTCGTGCACGCCACACTCGCCGCGGCGTCCATGTCCGGGGACGCGCCGCAGCGGGCGGTGGGCCAGCTCAACCAGGCCCACGAGGCGGCCGCGCCGGTCAGCCCGGGCCTCGCCGCGCAGCTGCGGTCCGCCGCCGCCGACCTGCGCCACGGCCTTGAGGGGCCGACCGACGCGGTACTCGCCGACCTGGTCGCCGCCGGCGAGGCACTGGACGCCACCGATCTCGTCCTGGCCCGCGCCGAACTGCGCCTGTCCCTGGGTTCCGCCTACCAGCAGCGGGCCGGCGACGACGCGGAGGGACTGCGCCCGGCGATCGAGCAGTACCTGGCGGTGCTGCGCCTGGTCACCCTCGACTCGGCGCCGGAGGTGTTCGCCGCGGCCCAGGTCAACCTGGCCACCGCGTACCTGGCGATCCCGATGACCCAGACCTCCGACCAGCTGCGGATCGGCGTCGCGATCCAGGGGCTGCGCACCGCGCTCACCGTCTACACCCAGCGGACCCATCCACAGCGCTGGGCCAGCGCCCAGCTCAACCTCGCCAACGCGCTGGTGTACGCGCCGTCGCAGCATCGCCGGGAGAACCTGGTCGAGGCCGCCGGCCGGTTCTCCCAGGTCGTGGCCGCCCGCGACGAGCGGACCGATCCGATCGGCTACGCCCGGGCACTCGCCGGCCAGGGCAACGCGCTGGCGCATCTGGGTGCCCTGCAACCCGCGGTGAAGGCCCTCACCGAAGCCGAGGACGTCTTCGCCCGGGCCGGTTCCACCGACGAGGCCGGGGTCGTGCACGCCCTGCTCGACGAACTCGCCCAGTGGGCGACACAGGCCCGCGCCACGTGACGGTCGCCGCCGCCGACGGCGCGCTCAGCCCTCCCCACGACTGGACGCCCGCGGTCTGGCTGGGCGCCCCGGCGCCCGGAGGGCTGGCCCTGCCCTCGGCGCGGCCCTCGCTGACCGGTCTGTACGCGCCGCGCGGGGTGTGGCTCGGCGACGACCTGCTCGTCGTCGCCGACACCGGTAACCACCGGGTGCTGATCTGGGCGCACCGCCCACGGTTCGACGGCGCGCCGGCCGACATCGTCCTCGGCCAGCCCGACCCGCACAGCGAGGGTCCGGCGGCCGGGGGCCGCGGACCGCGCCGCGGCCTGCGGCTCCCCACCGGGGTGCTGGTCACCGACGACGGACGGCTCGTCGTCGCCGACGCGTGGCACCACCGGCTGCTCGTCTGGGACACGGTGCCCACCACCCACGACGTCGCACCCGACCTGGTCCTCGGCCAGCCCGACGCGACCAGCGTCGCCGCCAACCGCGGCGGACCGGACGGAACCGGCGGGCAGTGCGGGCCGACATCGCTGTACTGGCCGTTCGGGATCGCGCTCGTCGGCGGCCGGTTCTACGTCGCCGACACCGGCAACCGGCGGGTACTCGGCTGGTCGGACGGTCTGCCGACCTCCCCCGACACATCCCCCGACCTGGTCCTCGGCCAGCCCGACCCGAGCGCCCACGCGGACAACCGGGGCGGCGCCCCCGGCCCCGCGAGCTTCCGCTGGCCGCACGACATCACCGGGACCGACGATCGTCTGCTGGTCGCCGACGCCGGTGACCACCGTCTGCTCGGTTGGACGCCGCATCCCGGCGTCGACACCGACGCGGACCTTGTCCTCGGCCAGCCCGACGCGGTGACCTGCACCGAGACGCCCTACGCCCCCGGCCGTCCCGACCGGCTGCGGTTCCCGTACGCGGCCGACTGCGACGACACGGTGCTCGCCGTCGCCGACACCGCCAACAACCGTGTCCTGCTCTGGGAGGATCCGTGGGCCGGGGGGCGTCCCGCGTCGTCGGCGAGCGTGGTCCTCGGCCAGCCGAGTTTCGCCGACACCGGCGAGAACCGCTGGTCAAGCGTCTGCCCGGACACCTTCTGCTGGCCGTACGGGCTGTCCCTGCACGGCGGACGCCTCGCCGTCGCCGACTCGGGCAACAACCGGGTCGTCCTCTGGGAGCGCGGACCTTGATCACCGAGGCGCCCCCGACCACACCCCGGGTGCGGCGGCGGATCGTGGTCGAGGGTGTGGTGCAGGGTGTGGGTTTCCGCCCGCACGTGTACCGCCTGGCCCGCGCCCTGCGGTTGGCCGGGTTCGTCGGCAACGACGCCGTCTCGGTCGTGGCCGAGGTGGACGGCGCCCCCGCCGACATCGCCGAGTTCCTGCGCCGTCTGACCGACCCGGCGCCGCCTCTGGCCCGCGTCGACCGGGTCACCGTCACCGAGCTCGCCGTGCCGTCACATGAGGACGAGGACATGGCCACCGGCGGGCCCGGGTTCCGGATCGTGGCGAGCCGGGCCGCGAGCGGTCCGCGCACGCAGGTGCCACCGGACGCGGCGCTGTGCGCGGACTGTCGGCGGGAGCTGTTCGACCCGGCCGACCCGCGCCATCGGCATCCGTTCATCAGCTGCACCAACTGCGGTCCCCGGTTCACCATCATCGCCGCGCTGCCCTACGACCGGTCGGCGACCACGATGGCCCGCTTCCCGCTGTGCCCGCGCTGCGCCGCCCAGTACGCCGACCCCGGTGACCGACGTTTCCACGCCGAGCCGATCTGCTGTCCCGACTGCGGCCCCCGCCTGCGCTACGTCCCCCTCGCCGGTGACGACAACCCGCCCACCGGACGAGCCGGGTCGACAGCCGACACGGCTCTGGCAGCCGACCCGGCCCGGGCGTCCGGCGCGGTGCTGGGAACCGACGCGGCGCTGGAGGCGGCGCAGCGCACGCTCGCCGCCGGCGGCATCGTCGCGGTGAAGGGGCTCGGCGGCTACCACCTGGCCTGCGCCGCCGACAACGACGCGGCCGTGGCCCGGCTGCGCGTACGCAAGGGCCGACCCGAACGACCGTTCGCCGTGATGGTCCCCGACCTCGCGACCGCGGCGGGCCTCGCCCGGCTGTCCCCGACCGAGGCCGCGGCGCTGCGCTCCCCGGCCGCACCGATCGTCCTCGCCGCGCGGGTCGCACCGGAGACGGGGCTGATCGGGGTGATGCTGGCGTACACACCGCTGCACGAACTGCTGTTCGCCCCGGTCCGGGCGGCGCGGGTCGCACCGCCGACGGTGCTCGTGATGACCAGCGCCAACCGCGGCGGCGAACCGATCTGCCATGACGACGCGACGGCCGCCAAACGGCTCACCGGACTGGCCGACGCCATCCTCACCCACGACCGGCCGATCCTGGTGCCCTGCGACGACTCGGTGGTGCGCTGCGACGGCGACCGGGTGATCACGTTGCGGCGTGCCCGCGGCCAGGTGCCGCTGCCGGTGCCGCTGCCGCGGGCGGTCCCCGGTGTGCTCGCCGTCGGGGGCGACGGCAAGAACGTGAGCTGCCTGACCGTCGACCGGCGGGCCATCCTGTCCCAGCACGTCGGTGATCTGGGCGGCCTCGAGATGCTGGACGCCTTCGAACGGGCCACCGTCCACCTCAGCGGGCTGTACGCGACGACGGTGCGCCGGTTCGCCGCCGACCCGCATCCCGGCTACGCCACCCGGGCCTGGGCCGTCCAGGCCGCGGCCCGGCTGCCAGCGACATCCGGACTCGGGCGGCGCCCGACGTTCGTGCAGCACCACCACGCGCACATCGCGGCGCTGCTCGCCGAACACGGCCGCCTCGGCCAGCGGATCCTCGGCTTCGCGTTCGACGGCACCGGCCACGGGCCGGACGCGACGGTCTGGGGTGGCGAGGCGCTGCTGGTCGGGCCGGACGTCGCCGTCGCCACCCGGATCGCCCATCTGCGTCCGGTACCGCTACCCGGGGCGGACGCGGCGGTGCGCCATCCGGGCCGGGTCGCGCTCGCCCACCTGGCGGCCGCCGGGCTGGACTGGGACGCGGATCTGGCCCCGGTGCGCGCCCACAGCGCCGCCGAACTCGCCGTCCTGCGCACCATGCTGGAGCGCGGCGTCGCCTGTGTGCCCAGCAGCAGCATGGGTCGTCTCTTCGACGCCGTGGCCGCCCTGCTGGGCGTGCGTCAGCGCACCACCTACGAGGCGCAGGCCGCCGCCGAACTCGAAGCCCTCGCCGCCACCTCACCCCCACTGCCCGGTGCGGGCACGTCCACCGGCACCACGACGTCCACCGGTAGCCCCACGGCGGCCACCGGCACCGTCGCGCTGGCCTTCGGGCTGGTGGACGGGACGCTCGACCCGACGCCGGTCCTGGCCGGGATCCTCGCCGGGCTGCGCGCCGGGAACACACCGGCGGCGCTCGCCCTGGCGTTCCACCTGGCCGTCGCCGACGCGGTGCTCGCCGTCGCCGAGCAGGCGCGTCACCGGTACCGGATCCACCTGGTCGGGCTCACCGGCGGCGTGTTCGCCAACGTCACGCTGCTGCGGGCGTGCCGGCTGCGGTTGACGGCGCGTGGCTTCGAGGTCCTCGTCCACCAGACGGTGCCGCCGGGAGACGGTGGGCTCGCGCTCGGCCAGGCCGTCGTCGCCGCCCTCGGTGGCGTCCCCCTGCCCGCTGACCTCCCCGGATCACCCGGCGTCCCCGCCTCACCTGACGTCCCCGCTTCACCTGATGTGCTCGTCCTGCCCGCGAAGGGAGCCTGACCCCCATGTGCCTGGGCATACCCGGCCGGATCACCGAGATCTGGGACGACCGCGGCACCCGTATGGCACTCGTCGACTTCGGCGGGGCCACCCGCACGGCGTGCCTCGCCTACCTGCCGGACGCGTCCATCGGCGAGTACACGATCGTCCACGCCGGTTTCGCGTTGACCGTCGTCGACGAGGCCGCCGCGCACCGCACCCTGGCGACCTTCCGCGAGCTGGGCCTGCTCGCCGAGGAACTCGGACCCGACCCGCTACCGGCCACCCCGCTCCAGAGCACCCCGCTGCCGGCCGAGGAGGGCGGCCGATGAGGTACCTCACCGAGTTCCACGATCCGCGGCTGGCCGCGACCCTGCTCGACACGATCGCCGCCACCGCCACCCGCCGCTGGACCCTGATGGAGGTGTGCGGCGGGCAGACCCATGCGATCATCCGCAACGGACTCGACCAGCTGCTCGCCGACCAGGTCGAGTTCATCCACGGGCCGGGCTGCCCGGTGTGCGTCACCCCGCTGGAGATGATCGACCGGGCGCTGGCGATCGCAGCCCGGCCCGAGGTCATGCTCTGCTCGTTCGGGGACATGCTGCGGGTGCCCGGCAGCACCACCGACCTGTTCACGGTGCGGGCGCACGGTGGGGACGTCCGGGTCGTCTACTCGCCGTTGGACGCGGTCCGCCTCGCCGAGGCGCATCCCGACCGGCAGGTGGTCTTCTTCGCCGTCGGCTTCGAGACGACCGCGCCCGCGGCCGCGATGGCCGCGGTCACCGCGCGGCGCCGGGGCCTGACGAACTTCACGATGCTGGTCAGTCACGTGCTCGTCCCGCCGGCGATGCGGGCGGTACTCGCCTCGCCGGACAACCGGGTCGAGGCGTTCCTCGCCGCGGGCCATGTGTGCACCGTGATGGGCACCGCGCAGTACGAACCGATCGTCGCCGAGCATCGCGTCCCGATCGTCGTCACCGGCTTCGAACCGCTGGATCTGCTCGACGGTGTCCGCCACGCCATCACCGAACTCGAGGCCGGACGCATCACGCTCGTCAACGCCTACCCGCGGGCGGTGCGGCCCGAGGGCAACCCGTCGGCCCGCGCCATGCTCGAGGAGGTGTTCACCGTGTGCGACCGTCCCTGGCGGGGCATCGGGATGATCCCGGCCTCCGGCTGGCGGCTGTCCCCCGCCTGGTCGCAGCTGGACGCCGAGCTCCGCTTCGACATCGCGGACCTCACCGTCGCCGAGTCGGCCGACTGTCACAGCGGCGAGGTCCTTCAGGGCCGCCTGCGCCCACCGCAGTGCCCGTCGTTCGGGACGACCTGCACCCCGCGCCGTCCCCTCGGCGCGACCATGGTGTCCGCCGAAGGTGCCTGCGCGGCCTACTTCCAGCACCGCCGGCTGTCCGCCGTGGGCGGTGGACGGTGACCGCCCCCGTGCGCGCCGCCGACTGGAGCTGCCCCGCCCCGTTGCGCGAACACGCGCGGATCGTGCTGGGCCACGGCGGCGGCGGCATCCTGTCCGCCGAGCTCGTCGAACACCTCTTCCTCCCCGCCTTCGCCCCGCCAGGCCCCGACCCCGCCTCCCCCGGCACCGACGCCGCCGTCCTGGCGGACGCGGCGGTGCTGGCGGTCCCCGGCGGGCGGATCGCGTTCACCACCGACTCCTACGTCGTGCGGCCGCTGTTCTTCCCGGGCGGTTCGATCGGCGAGCTCGCCGTCCATGGCACCGTCAACGATCTGGCCTGTCGCGCGGCGATGCCGCTGGCGCTGTCGGCCGGGTTCATCCTCGAGGAAGGCCTCGAACTGGACCTGCTCGGACGGGTCGCGCAGGCGATGGGCCGGGCCGCGGCCACCGTCGGCGTCCCGATCGCCACCGGGGACACCAAGGTCGTCGAACGGGGCCTGGCCGACGGGCTCTACATCAACACCAGCGGCGTCGGGGTGGTTCCCGCCGGGGTCGACGTCCGCCCGGACCGCGCGGCACCCGGCGACCGGGTCCTGCTGTCCGGACCGATCGGCGAGCACGGGATCGCCGTGCTCAGCGTTCGCGAGAACCTGGAGTTCGGCGGGGACGTCCACTCCGACACCGCCCCGCTGCACGGCCTGGTCGCGGCCATGCTCACAGCCACCCGCACCGGCGTGCACACACTGCGTGATCCGACCCGTGGTGGACTCGCGACGAGCCTGTGCGAGATCGCCGCGGCGGCCCGGGTCGGGGTCGAGTTCACCGAATCCGCTGTCCCCGTGCCCCCCGTCGTCGCGGCGGCCTGCGGCTTTCTCGGCCTCGACCCGCTGCACATCGCCAACGAGGGACGCCTGGTCGCGTTCGTCGCCGAGGCCGACGCCGACGCCGTCCTGGCCGCCATGCGGGCCCATCCCCACGGCCGCGACGCCGTCGCGATCGGGACGGTCACCGCCGAGCATCCCGGTGTGGTCGTCGCCCGCACGGCCTTCGGCGGCACCCGGATCGTCGATCGCCCGCTCGGCGAGTCCCTCCCCCGCATCTGCTGACCTGTCTTGGCCCGCTCACCAGGCAGGTCAGGAGACAGCGGCGATCCTGGTGACGCAGCCGGCGGCCGCCAGGTAGACCTGGGCGTGACCGCCGGGGTCGAGGCGGACGGTCGGCGCGTCCGGGCTGGCGGTCACGACGTCGATGTCCTCACCGGAGGCGACATCGCGCAGCACGAGATCGCACGTGTCGCTGCCGTTGAAGTCGCGGACCTGGATCTCGACGGCCCCCGGCGCCTGGAACGCGGTGCTGTCGCCGTTGTGCTGCACGGTGAAGGGCAGCGGCGCGTCGCCCGCGCCGTCGATCGCCTGGAGGACACAGCCGGGATCGGCCGGCGCGACGTCCAACGCGAAGTCACCGACCAGGTGCATCTGGTAGCTCTCCTCCCCGTAGACCGCGTTGGTCGGCAGGGAGAGACCGGGCGGGTTGGCGGCGGTGTCGGACGCGGTGACCGTGCAGCCCACGTCGTCCCCGGACTGATGGTCGGAGATCATCAGTCGCCACGGCCCGGTCGCGGAGTAGGTGAAGGTCGACGACTCCCCCGACCCCTCCGATCCGTCCGATCCGTCGTTGCCGCCCATCAGCACCACGACCGTGACGACCGCGGCCGCCACCAGCACGACGGCGCCCGCGCCCAGCGCGAACACCCGCCCGCGCCGCCTCGACCGAGCCGCCCGCCCGCCGCCGCCGCCGTTGCCGCTGCCCGTGTTCATCGTGGAACCGTCCGCGGGCCCGCCCGGTCCCCGCGTCGCGGTGCCGGAGAGATTCCACGGCGGGGTAGCGCCGGACGCCCCGGCGCCCACCGGACCCATCGCCGCGGCGAACGGCGGCGGGCTGGCCGACGGGGCCGGTGTCACCACGGTCTCGGGAACCGTCCGAGCCGGCCCGGCACCGCCAGCGCCGCCAGACGCGTGGAAGCCACCGGTAGCAGCACCCGCGCCGCCCGCGGTGATCGGGCGGGCCGGGCCGAGATGGTCGATCAGGGCGAGGCGCAGCTGGGCGGCGGTGGGGCGGTCGGTGGGCTCGCGGGACAGGGCCTGGCGGACGAGTTCGTGCAGCGCTTCGTCGATCCGCGAGTAGTCGACCCGCGGTTCCTCGTGCACGATCCGATAGGCGATCGCCTCGGCCGGGCCCTGCCCGTACGGCGGGCTTCCGGTGGCGGCGTAGCAGATCAGGCCGCCCCAGGCGAACACGTCCGCGGCCGCGTCGATCCCGCCGGTGACCAGCTGCTCGGGCGAGAGCCAGCCCGGCGTACCGATCAACGTCCCGGTGACGGTGAGCTGGCCGGCGTCGCGCACCGCCGCCACCCCGAAGTCGATCACGATCGGGCCGTGCGTCGTCCACATGACGTTGGACGGTTTGAGGTCGCGGTGGATGAGACCCGGGCCGTGGATGGACACGAGCGCGTCGGCGAGACCCGCGGCGAGGCGACGCTGGTCGGCGGCGGCCAGCACGCCGTGGCGGGCGACCTGCTGTTCCAGGGTGGGAGCGGCGAGGAACTCGGTGGCGATCCACGGCGGGTCGGCGGTGATGTCGAAGTCGAGCAGGGTGGCGGTGTGACTGCCGCGGACCCGGAAACAGGCCTGCAGTTCCCGCTGGAACCGGACCCGGAAGTTGGGGTTGTCCGCCAGCTCCGACCGAATGATCTTGATGGCCACCTGGCCGAGTGGACCGTCACCCAGGTAGACCACGCCCATCCCGCCGCCACCGAGCCGGCCCAACAGGCGATGCGGCCCGACCTGCACCGGGTCGGACAGGCGTAGGGCGGCGACCGCGACCGGCGCCGGATCGGTGGACATCGCGTGATCCTCTCCTCAGCCCGGATACGAGCCACCCGGACGAATCACCTCAGCCCGAACGGAAGGCCCGCCGACGGACCACAGCGGCAAATCCTCTGGATCGTAACGAGGTACCGGTCGCTGTCCACCAGCGGCGACCGCCACCGTCGCCCACCACCCACCGCTCGTCGGACGCCCGACCTGCGACACCATCCGCTGTCCACAGGGCCCGCGGGGTCCGCGGGGGCACTGTCCACAGCCGGCGACCCACGGCGCTGGCCCCCGACGGGGCGACCGTAGGGTGAAGTCATGACCGTGCCTGTCGGCCCCGCGGAGCTTGCCCGTCCCACCGGCATGCGGCCACCCGCGGCCGAGGCCGGGGCCGAAGAGGTGCTGCGGCGGATCTTCGGGTACGACGCGTTCCGCTCCGGCCAGCGCGAGATCATCGACCATGTCGTGGGCGGCGGCGACGCGCTGGTACTCATGCCGACCGGTGGTGGCAAGTCGCTGTGCTACCAGATTCCCGCCCTGGTCCGGTCGGGCACCGGCGTCGTCATCTCCCCGCTGATCGCCCTCATGCAGGACCAGGTCGACGCCCTGCGGGCCCTTGGCGTGCGAGCCGGTTTCCTCAACTCCACCCAGGACGTCGGCGAGCGCCGGGCGGTCGAGGGCGCGCTGCTCGCCGGCGAACTCGACCTCGTCTACCTGGCACCGGAGCGGCTGCGGGTCGAGGCGACGACCCGCCTGCTCGACCGGGCGTCGATCTCCCTGTTCGCCATCGACGAGGCGCACTGCGTGGCCCAGTGGGGGCACGACTTCCGGCCTGACTACCTCCAGGTCTCGATGCTGCACGAGCGCTGGCCCACGGTGCCGCGGATCGCGCTGACGGCGACGGCCACACCGGAGACACACCGGGAGATCACCGCCCGCCTCGAGCTCGCCGACGCCCACCACCACGTCTCGAGCTTCGACCGGCCGAACATCCAGTACCGCATCGAGTCGAAGAAGGAGCCGAAGGCACAGCTGTTGGAACTGCTGCGCACCGAGCACGCCGGTGACGCCGGCATCGTCTACTGCCTCTCGCGCGCCTCGGTGGAGCGCGTCGCCGAGTTCCTGGTCGCCCAGGGCATACCCGCGTTGCCGTACCACGCGGGCCTCGACGCCCGGGTCCGCGCCGCCAACCAGTCCCGTTTCCTGCGGGAGGACGGCATCGTGATGGTGGCGACCATCGCGTTCGGCATGGGCATCGACAAGCCGGACGTCCGTTTCGTCGCCCACCTCGACCTGCCCAAGTCCGTCGAGGGCTACTACCAGGAGACCGGCCGCGCCGGGCGGGACGGGCAGCCCTCCACCGCCTGGCTCGCCTACGGCCTGCAGGATGTCGTCCAGCAGCGGCGGCTCATCGACTCCTCACCCGGCGACGCGGCGCACCGTCGCCGGCTGTCCACCCATCTGGACGCGATGCTCGCGCTGTGCGAGACCGTCGAGTGTCGCCGGGTCGGCCTGCTCGCCTACTTCGGTCAGCACGGCACGCAGCCCTGCGGCAACTGCGACAGCTGCCTGCGTCCGCCCGAGTCGTTCGACGGCACGATCCCCGCCCAGAAGCTGCTGTCCACAGTCCTGCGCCTGGACCGGGAACGCAACCAGCGGTTCGGCGCGGGCCAGTCCATCGACATTCTGCTCGGCCGGCGCACCCCGAAGGTCGAACAGCATCGCCACGACGCCCTCAGCGTCTTCGGCATCGGCACGGACCTGCGCGAACTCGAATGGCGCGCCGTCGTGCGCCAACTGCTCGCCCAGGGCCTGCTGGCCGTGCAGGGCGAGCACGGCACCCTGGCACTGACCGAGGCCAGCGCCGAGGTGCTGCGCGGTTCCCGTTCGGTCGCCCTGCGCCGCGAACCGGCCCGTCCCCTGCGTAGCAGCACGGGCGGCGCCCGCGGTGACGGCGGCGCCGAGGGCGGGGGCCGTACCCGCGCGGAGGGCGGCGGGCGGTCCCGGCGCGGCGCGGCGGCCCCGGTGGAGCTCTCGGCCGAGGCCGCGCCGGTGTTCGAGGCGCTGCGGGCGTGGCGAGCGGCGAGCGCCAAGGAGCAGAGCGTGCCGGCGTACGTCATCTTCCACGATGCCACACTGCGCGAGATCGCCAACCGCCGGCCGGTTGATCTGGCCGCGCTGGCCGGCATCAGCGGGGTTGGCGAGAACAAACTGGCGAAATACGGCCAGCAGATTCTCGAGGCTCTGGCGGAATTCTCCGGATGACGGTAGGCCGATTCGGCTAGCCTTCTTGCGGTCAATACAATCCACCACTCCGGGAAGAGCGATCTCGAATGCCGGATCCGCGTCCCCGCACGTTCCCCGCCCACCTTCGTCCGCTGCGGGCAGAGCGCGACACCGCCCGGCCCGACACCACTCGGCCCGACACCACCCGGCGCGACACCACCCGGCCCGACACCGCCGCGTCCCCGCCCGACGCCGCCCCGCCCTCGCCGCCCGCCGAGAACGTCTTCCCCCGGGTCAGCGGGCCGCGGGGCCCGCGACTGAGCCTGTGTGGCGGTGATGACGGTGCCGCCCGGCGACGGTGGCGCGGCGGTGAGACCGTCCGGATGGCCGGCCGGGCCTGCATGCTCGAGGGGGACCCGGCCGAACGGCGCGGCACCGACGACGCCTGGGTGCTGCGCGAGGGCACCGCCCGCGTCGTCGGCCCGAACCCGCGGCCGGTGTGGTTCCGCCATGTGCTGGTCCGGCAGCCCGGTGACCGTGGGCACGCCCTGCTCGCCACCGTCGACGGCCAGTTGCAGCTGCTCGCCGAGATCGGTGGCCGCGCCGGGTTGCCCAGCCTCGTCGCGGGCCAGCTCACCGCCGCCGAGGGGGTGCTGCTGTCGGCCCGGCCGGCTGGCCGCAGCTGGCGGGAGATGTTCGGCCCGCCGGCGCCGCGCCGGATGCCACCACCCGACCAGGCCCGGGCCGTCGCGTTACTGCGGGTCGCCGCCGGCGTCGGTGACGTTCTCGCCGCCCTGCACGATTCGGGCTACAGCCACCGCGCGGTCACACCGGACGCGGTGCTGCTGCCCGGGGCCAGCCGGTCCCGTCCCTCGGTCGCGGCCAGGCCGGTGGTGCTGCGCGACCTGGGTCTCGCCGCGGTCGCCCGGCTCGCCGGCGAAGGCCCCGCCGAATACCGCGCGCCGGAACAGGAACGCTACGGTCTGCCCGGCCCGCGCATCGGACCACGTACCGACGTGTTCCGCCTGGCGGCGATGGCCTACCACGGGCTGGCCGGGGTGGCGCCGGGCCGAGGCGGACTCCCCGCACCGCTGCGCGGCTGCCGGCTGCCGTTTCCGGTGGCCCAGACCCTCGACGAGGTACTCCTGCGCGCTCTCGACCTCGATCCGAACCGACGCCCCGCGCGTATCCGGGTCCTCGCGGATGCCTTCCGCCTCGGCGCCCATCATCTCACCCGCATGAGCCTCTGACCCGCGAAGAACCGCGCCCGCCGCACCGCTATGACCGGACCGCACCGGCTCCGACAAAGGCCCTGGCCACAGGTTTGACATAACACTTTGATGGTGGTCGCGCCATCGGTTCCCGACCACCCCCCACAGCACCGTGTGTCATCTCACACTGTCTTTCGTTACCGTGACCTCCGGGTCAGCATGGGGTAATTCCGGTTCCGATCACCTGTCACAGGTGATGCGCGAACCATCGAGCGGCGGTAAAGAGGTGATTCATGGGTGCCACCGACACCCGGACCATCAGCGACCTGGTCGATACGGCCAGCTATCCGATCAGCGAACCCACCAGCGCCCAGTGGTGGAACGTCGTATCACGGGCACGCCACGACCTGGCCGCCAACGGCTGCAGCGTGCTACCGGGATTCATTGCGCCGACGGCCTTCGGCCATCTGGCCGAAGAATGTTCGTCCATAGCCGGGCTCGGCTACGATCGCATCGAGGACGTCAACGCCTACAACATTCCGGTCGACGCGGCGCTCCCCGCGGACCATCCCGGCCGGCACATCATGCGGCGGGGCAACGCCTTCGTGGCCCGCGACCAGATACCGGCGGGATTCGACATCCACCGCCTGTACCGAAGCGCCGGGTTCCAGCATTTCGTGGCCGCCTGTTTTGGCCTGCCCGCCGTGCACGAACTGGCCGATCCGCTCGCCGGCCTGTGCCTGAACGTGATCTCACCGGGCCTGGAACACCCGTGGCACTTCGACACCAACGAGTTCGCGGTCAGCGTTCTCACCCAGGCGGCCCAGACCGGCGGCACGTTCGAGTACTGCCCGAACATCCGCACCGCGCAGGCGGAGAACTTCGACGACGTGCGGGCGGTCCTGCGTGGCACCGATGACCGTCTCGTCCACCGGCTGGCGCTGCGTCCCGGTGACCTGCAGCTCTTCCTCGGCCGCTACTCGATGCACCGGGTCAGCCCCGTCCAGGGTGACACCGCCCGGCACTGCGCGATCTTCGCCTACACCGAACACGCCGGTGTGATCGGCAGCCGGGAGCGTACCCGGCAGCTGTTCGGCCGCTTCCTGCCCGAGCACGAGAGCGCCGACGCCGGTGCCGTCCGCGTCGACGCCCTGCTCGACTAGCCGCCGCATCCGCCCCGCCCGCCCCGCCACCGCCCCTGCGTGACCGTCGCCCGACAGCGCACCACAGATTGTTCGAGGAGAAGCGCCCGCGTGCATCACGACAACATCAGCACCGCCGCCGGTTCCAACGACAGAATATTCGACGAAAAAGGCTTCGACGAAAGCGGCAAGGTCTCGCTCGACCACATCTACACCCAACCCGATCCACGCGCCTACTTCACCACCTTACGGCGCCTCGACTATGTTATTCCCGAGCTTGCCAAGCCCTTCTTCGGCCAGCTTGTCGACGAGCACGGAGACCGGCGGGGTCGGGCGCCGGTCATCCTCGACGTCGGCTGTTCCTACGGGGTGAACGCCGCGCTGCTGCGCTGCGACCTGACGATGGCGGACATGTACGCCCGGTACGCCGGTCTCCCCGCCGGCGGGGAGACCGGCCCCGCCTCGCTCGCGGCTCGGGACCGCGCGTTGACGGGCGCGCACCGCGGCCCGACCACACCCCGTTTCATCGGGCTGGACAGCTCCCGCCCCGCCATCGCCTATGCGCTGGCGGCCGGGTTCCTCGATGACGCGGTCTGCGCGGATCTGGAGAACCGCGAACCGACCAGCCAGGAACAGGCGCTGCTCGCCGAGGTGGACCTGGTGGTGTCCACGGGTTGCATCGGCTATATCGGCGCCCCCACCATAGAGCGGATCGCCCGCGCCGCCGACGAACACCGACGGCCGGCGATGGCCCATTTCGTCCTGCGTATGTTCCCGTTCGACCCGATCGCCGATGCGCTGGGCGCCCTCGGCTACGAGACCGAGCGCGTCGATGGTGTGTTCCCGCAGCGCAGGTTCGCCTCGGCCCGCGAACGCGAGCAGGTGCTGGACACCCTCGCCACGGTCGGCGTCGATCCGCGCGGTCTTGAGGCCGACGGCTGGCTGTACGCCGAGCTGCACATCTCCCGTCCCCGCGGCACCGCCTCGCTCGCCGCCGGCAGCACCTCCACCGCCACGCCCACCGGCGCCTCCCGCGCCCAGACCCACGGCACCCGCGGCGGCACCACGCTGACCGCGTGACCAGCCTGATCGCCCAGGTCAGGCCTGCTCCGGCGAGCCGGATCAGGTGATGATCGGGCATCTCGACACATATCCAGCCACGATGGAACCGCCCGACTCCACGAACGATGCCCCATCGGACAAACCGAGGCCACGATTGAACGCCACGACCTTCGCCCACGATGACCAGCTGCCGCGGGTCCCGCTGCCCAGCCTCGCCGACAGCTGCGAACGGTTCCTCGCCTGGTCCGCGCCGCTGCTCACCGAGGCGGAACGAGCCGAGACCGCCGCCGCCGTCGCCGCGTTCCAGGCTCCGGACGGCCCCGGCCCGATCCTGCACGCGGCCCTCGAGCGCTACGACGCGACCGACGGTGTGCACAGCTGGCTGGACGACTTCTGGGACTCCCGCTACCTGGGCCGCCGCGACCGCATCGCGCTCAACGCCAACTACATCTTCCTGTTCGCCGGCACCCCCGCGAACGACTCCTCGTCGTTGGACGCCGATGGCCAGGCCCAGCTCGAACGCGCCGCCGGCCTGATCACCGCCGCGGTCGACTACAAGCTGCGGCTGGACGACGAGCGGATCGCCCCGGTCCTGCAACGCGGCACCCCGCTGTCGATGGCCCAGAACACGTTCCTGTTCTCCACCACCCGCATCCCGGGCGCCGTCCAGGACACCGTCCGGACCCCCTACAGCGCCGCATGGCCTGGCCCGTCGACCGCACGCCATATCGTGGTGTTCCACCGCGGCAACCCCGTGCGCATGGACGTCATCGGCCCCGACGGCAGCCCCTACGCCCTCGCCGATCTGGTCGCGGGCCTCGCCGCCGTGGTCAAGCAGACCCCGCGCCGCGCCCCCGCGGACGGCGCCGTCGGCCACCTCACGACGAAGGCACGCGCCGCCTGGGCGGACAGCCGAGGCCGTCTGCTCGCGCTCGACCCGGCCAACCAGCAGGCTCTCGACACGATCGAGACAGCCCTGTTCTGCGTGTGCCTGGAAGACGAGAACCCCACCGACGACCTCGCCACCTGCGACCGACTGCTGCACGGCGACGCGGCCAACCGCTGGTTCGACAAGGCCGTCTCCCTGATCGTCTTCCCGGACGGACGGGCTGGCATCAACGTCGAACACTGCGGCCTGGACGGCACCACCATCCTCAGCTTCGTGGACGATCTGCTCGCCACCTCCCCCCAGGAGCATGCGGCGAGTTCAGGGGCGCGGGCGCAGGGGCTGCCCACGATCGACGCGGTCACGTTCGTCCTCGACGACACGCTGCGCGCCGACATCGCCGCGGCGGACGAGTCGTTCGTCGCCTTCGCCGCCGGGACCGCCTCGATGACCCTGCGCATCGACGATTTCGGTCAGAACGAGGCCAAGCGGCTGCGGATGTCGCCCGACGCCTTCGTGCAGCTCGCCTACCAGCTCGCCCACGTGCGGGCCAAGGGTCATGTCGGCGCCACCTACGAGTCGATCGCGACCCGGGCCTGGCGCCGTGGACGCACCGAGGCGATGCGGGTCGTCACCCCCGAGGTCCTCGCGTTCGTCGCCGCGATGGGCGACCCCACCGCGACCGCGGACACCCGACGGGCCGCCTTCCGCACCGCCGCCCAGGCCCACGTCACGCGGGCGAAGGACTGCCAGGCCGGCCGGGCTCCCGAGCAGCACCTGTGGGAGCTGCAGTTCATCGCCCGCCGCCAGGGCGACGAACTCGGGGTCCACGAGCCGCTCGCCCTGTACGAGACGCCCGGCTGGGTGAAGACCCGTGACGACTTCCTGAGCACGAGCTCCGCACCGTCGGTCAACGTCGAGTTCTTTGGCTTCGGCTCGACGAGCAGCCAGTGCGTCGGCGCGGCGTACGTCCTGCTGCCCGAGACGTTCAATCTCTACCTGAGCACCCCCCGAACCGTCGCGGACGGCCTGCACCGGTTCGCCACCGAGCTCCGTCAGGCCCTGCACGAGCTGCGGGACCTGCTCGCCTCGGAGGAACCGCCCGCGCGGTAGCGCGTCACCCGCGCAGACGGCGGGGACCGCACGCCGTTGTGGTCACGACGCGTCATCCCGCCCGGCCCGGCCCGGTCTCGGTGGCCAGGCCGGGCGGGCCATCGCTCAGCGCCGCGGCAGCCGGCTGGGCCCGACATGTCGGTCGAGCCATTCCCGCAGGACCCGCATCTCCCGCCAGGCGGCCGCGACCCGCACCGCGCACTCCGGCTCCGCCAGCCATGACGGTTCACCGAAATCCCGGGACACCGTCAGCGTGCGGTGGCGCAACAGCGCGATCCGCGGATGGTCGGCATCGAACCCGCGGGGCCGGGTCCTGAGCTGGTCACCGGAAACCTCATAGCCGCCGGCACGCAACGCGGCGACCACCGCCACGAGCTTCGGACCACTCACCTCGTCCGCGACGGCCACCCGCAGGCGTTGCACCTGGTCCGACGCGGTCTGCCAGTAGCCGGAGCCAACCATCAGCCCCCGGGCCGAGACCTGCACGTAGCCGCCACCGGTGATGTACGCCCCCATCGCCGTCTTGTACGGCGACTTGTCCTTCGCGAAACGGACATCGCGATGCGGCCGGAACACGTGCGGCTCCCCGAACTCCGGCTCAAGCTCGGCCAGCAGCGCGAGCATCGGCCCCCGCACGGCCTTCTCGTACGTATCACGATGATCAGACCAGTATGTCCTGCTGTTATCCGCTTCCAGCCCCTCGTAGAAGATCATCGCTTCGGTGGGGAACCCGGCGAACTCCGACATCGGACCTCCTGACGAGACAACAGGGCCGTCGGCGAGCACCTTCGCCCGGATCGGCGGCGCAGGGCACGAGCCACGGTGGCGCGCCGGCGACATCGCAGGCCGTGTCCGTCTCATTCCGCTGCGCCGACGAGGCCGCAGGCTCCCGACCAACCACTTCTACCTCACCCGAACGGATCGGCGAAAACAGGCCCCCACGACCACAACAGCGGGAAATTTCGGACACCAGGAGAATCCCACCCAGGACTTGCCAACCAACCGTGCGCGCCTAGACTCGAAACCGCGCCAGCGTCGGCCGGCGTGCGCACCCGACCGGGCAAACACCTCACGACCGTCAGCGGAATTATCGGGAACAGTCAGGTACACCATTTCCTGCCGCACCCGGATTCCCATCCGAAACGCTCGGATGGCGAGGCTCTCGCACACCCGGCCGGCCCGATGTCGGCACCCGGCACATCAGACCTGCCCAGGAATATCCGGCGACATTGACGGAGGATGCCCTCGATGCACACCGACGTCAACCTGTCACCCGGCGGGGGCGGGGCGAATGCCGGCATCGGCATGGTCACCGACGTTCCCGCGCTGCAGGCCATCGATGTTCGGATTCGCCGCGGCGCTCGGCGGCGGGGCCGCGGCGGCCACGAGGTCATCCACGGCATGTCGTTCACGATACCGAGCGGCCGTGTTGTCGGCGTGATCGGGCCGAGCGGCTCGGGTAAGACCACACTGCTACGAGCGATTGTCGGCGTGCAGTCCGCGGTGTCGGGCGATCTGCGGGTCCTGGGATACACCTCCGGCGACGCGTGCCTGCGCCGCCGTGTGGGTTATGCCACCCAGTCCGCTTCGGTGTACGGCGATCTGACCGTCCTGGAGAACCTGCGGTACTTCACCGAGATAATGCGGGCTGGCATTCCCGGTGATCCGGCCTGGTCCCCGGGTTATCTCAACGCGCTGCTGACCCAGGTCGGTCTCACCGAGCAGGCGAACCTCCTGGTGAACCAGCTTTCCGGTGGCCAGCGCTCCCGGGTGTCCCTGGCCGCGGCGATGATCGGCGGCACGGATGTGCTCGTGCTGGACGAGCCCACGGTCGGAGCCGATCCCCTGCTGCGCCGACGTCTGTGGTCCGATCTGCGGGAGCTGGCCCGCGACGGCATGACGATCTTCGTCAGTTCACACGTGATGGACGAGGCCGCCCGATGCGACCACCTCCTTCTGATCTACTCCGGTCGGCTCCTCGCCCAGGGAACTCCCTCGGAGCTGCTCGCCACGACGGACTGCAACGATCTCGAGGAGGGATTCGTCCGCCTGCTGGAACGCTCCGCCGCATCGGCCGGCCAGGCATCCCCGACGGTCCCGACCACGACGGTCCCGACCACGACCGTCCCGACCACGACCGTCCCGAGCATGACCGTCCCGACCACGGCGGCGCCCTCGGACGGCGTCCCGGGTGCCGCGGTCCCGACGCCCACCGCGGGTCCACATCCGTCCGGCGTCGCACCGTGCCCCGCTCGCCGCCCGGTGGATGCCCGACGCACCGGCGCCACGGCGGGACGCGTCCTGCGACAGCTCGGGCGAGACCGGCGCACCCTGGCGCTCGTTCTGCTGCTGCCACCGGTGCTGCTGCTCACGCTGCGCCTGCTCTTCCACCACTCGCCCGCCACGTTCGGGCGGGTCGGACCGGCGCTGCTGGGCATCTTTCCGCTGATGACGATGTTCTTCGTCACGTCGGTGGCGATGTTGCGTGAGCGCACGTCCGGCACGCTCGAGCGCCTGATGACGACCCCGGTCGGTCGCAGCGACCTGCTGGTCGGCTACGGGTTGGCGTTCGCCGTCCCAGCCGCGACCCAGGCCGCGCTCGCCACCGCGCTCACCGTCGGCCCGCTGGGCCTTGACGTTCGCGGATCGGCGTCGATGCTGTTCGTGGCGGCGATCCTGAGTTCGTTTCTGGGCACGTCCCTCGGGCTCTGGATGAGCGCGTTCGCCCGCACCGAGTTCGAGGCCGTCCAGTTCATCCCCGCCGTGCTCATCCCCCAGTTCATGCTGTGCGGAGTGCTGGTGCCTCGGCACACCATGCTGCCCGCCCTCGACACACTGAGCGCGCTGATGCCGATGACCTATGTCGTCGACTCCATGGCGCAGCTGAGTCGTTCCCGTGCCGTGGACGGCCGACTCGCGCTGGACCTCGGCATCGTGATCTGCTGCACGCTCGCCGCGCTTGGCCTGGCCGCTGTCACACTGCGTCGCCAACACCCCTGAGCGCGCCGCGAATCCGGGCGAGCGGATATCCACCGTCACCACATCGTTCGTTCCCGTAGCCGATCGCACCATGGCAGAACAGCCCTGCCCGGATGGTCGGGGCGTATCGGGCTACCATCTCCGTGGTGGCTGTCGAGTTCGGCCATGCGCGACTGTGCGCCTGCGTCACCACCGATCAGCACGGACAGCGGTCAACACGGAAAGTGGTCGGCACCGATGCAGGCAGAGCGCCACCAGCGGGCGGCGCCATCGGAAGTCCTTGACGCCAGGCGCGGCGGACGAGCCCACCCACACACTCAGGCGCGGAGAGGATGGTCGTCGGTGGATGGATGAGTCCGGTCCCGGATTCCCCGCCGATGACAGTCGTCCCGACCCGCCAGCCGGTTCGCCCGCTGGCGTCGGCGCCGAGCCGGCCAGCGGTGGAGATCCGCCCCCGTCCGCCGATCCGCTCCTCGCCACGACCGCGGAACTCGCGCAGCTGCGACGCAAACTCGGGATGCCGGACATCGCCGAGGTCCGGCGGGCCGAACGTGAACGCCGCCGCGGCATGGATCGAGCGGCTCCCGCGGACGCGACGGATGCCGCGGCCCGGCGCCCCACCGGCGACACCATTGATCATCAGCCTGGGCACGGCTACGGCCACGGCCACGGCCGGCAGTTCGGTCACGAACCCACCCGGGAGCATGGCCGCGGGCGGGAGCCCTCGTACCCACGCGAACCCGAACGCGGACCGGAGTCCACGTTCTCGGGCCCGCGGATACCGGGCGGGCGGACGGGCGAGCCGGCGGGTCGCGTCCACCCGCCGGGGAGTTCTCCCGGCGAGCAGCGGGCTGACGGCGCACGTGGCGACACCGGCACGGGGGCTGGTACCGCCGGCGGCACTGGGACACGGGCGGGCACGGGCACGGACGGACCGGGACCGCGGGCGGGCACGGATCGCCGGATGCCCACGCAGGCCCAGCAGCGCCCGGTCGTGGTCGAACCTGTCCGGCGGGTGGAGACCTACGACCCGGAGAGGACGCAGAGCCTGCGTGGCCTGCACGGCCGACGGGTGCCGGGTGCCGACAGTTTCCGGGTGCGGCACGCGCCGTCCGCCGAGGGGCTCATCCCGATGTCCGGCACGTTGACCGGGGAGTTCTTCCTGGGCTCGCTCACCCGGCCCGAACGCTCCGCGAACCCCGCTGAGGGTGACGGTCACGGCCAGCGTGACCAGGGGCGCCGTGGGGGCGCGACGACGGCCGGCTCGCACGCCCGGCGCACCACACGCGTCGAGCCGGTCGACTACGGTCTCGACGACCTCTCGGTGGACGTCGAGACCGGGTCGAAGCATCGCGCGGAGCGCACGACCAAGGGCTCGTCGCGGTCCCGGGCGATCTGGACCCTGGTCGACCAGGTGCTCTCCAGCGGGACCAACGCCGGCATGTCGTTCGTGATCGCCCACAGCGTCAGTCCGTCCGAGTTCGGCGCGTTCGCCATCGCGTTCGCGATCTTCTCACTGATGATCGGCTTCTCGAAGGCCGCGGGCACGTCGCCGTTGGGCATCCGGTTCGCGGGCGCCTCACCCGCGGTGTTCCGTGGCGCCGCGGCGGCCGGGACGGGCACGGCGTTCGCCGTCGGGTTGTTCTCCGGTGTCGTCACGCTGTTCGCGGGGCTGTCGATCGGCGGGTCGGTTGGTGCGTCTCTGGTCGCGATGGGGCTCGTCTTCCCGGCGCTGTTGCTGCAGGACGCCTGGCGACAGGTGTTCTTCGCCGAGGGACGGCCGGCGGCGGCCGCCGCCAACGACGCGGTGTGGGCGGTCGTCCAGTTCGGGGCGATCTTCGCCCTGATCGTCCAGGATGTGTCGACGTCCTGGGCGATGCTGGCGGCGTGGGGCGGGGCCGCGGGGGTGGCGGCTCTGCTCGGTCTGTACCAGGCGGGCTTCAACCCGGCGACCAGGCAGGTGAAGTCATGGCTGGTCGAGCACCGCGACATCAACGGCTACATGTGCGCCGAATATCTCACCGTCCAGGGCGCGCAGCAGGCCTCGACACTGCTGCTGGGCACCCTGGGGGCGATCGACCTCGTGGGTGCGCTGCGCGGTGTGCAGACCCTGCTCGGGCCCACCACGATCCTCGCGGTCGGGATCGTGAGCTGGGCGATCCCGGAGTTCTCCCGGCGCAAGGACATGTCGGCGCCGGCCCGCATCCGGGCGGCGTACGCGCTCTCCGGCGTCATCGTCGCCGTGGGTGTGATCTGGGGAACGGTTTTTCTGCTCCTGCCGGCGAGCGTCGGTCACTCCCTGCTGGGCGACACCTGGGACCAGACCCACCACCTGCTCGCGCTGTCGATCATCCAGCAGGCAGGCCCCGCGGCCACGGTGGGTCCGGCGTGCATGCTCTACGCTCTTGGCAAGGCGAAACTGACCTTCCGCGCCAATGCCATCCTCGCCCCGCAACTCCTGGTCTACCCCGTGATCGGGCTGCACTTCGGCGGGGCCACCGGCGCGGTAGTCGGCTATATCGCCGCTTTCTGGATCACCGTTCCCTTCTGGTATCTCCTGGTCGCGAGCGCCGCCCGGGAAGCTGACCGGGATGCGGCGCGGGATGCCGCCGGGGACGCCGCACCGCAGGCCGACGGCGCCACGAACACCAGCGGTGCCACGACGACCGGCAGTGTCACGACAACCGGCAGCACCACGACGACCGGCGGCACCACGACGACCGGCGGTGTCACGAAAACCGATGCCGAACGGACGACCGCCACGGCGGCGGACGACACGACGACCGAGACGGATGCCGCTCCATGACCCGAACTGCCTTCGTCGCCGACCGGCGGCCACGGGGGATCCCCCGTGGCGCCACCAGGCAGACCGGGGCGAACCAGCATCTGGGTAGGATTTCGACCGGCGCCGAGACCGTTCCAGTAGATGAAGCCTGGCCAGGTCCGGGTGGGGGGTTGCGATGAATCTGCGTGTCCTGTACCGATCGGTTGGCTCGGAGAACAAGAAGAACCGGCCGGAGTACTACAGCAAGCAGCTCGCGCTCGAGTCCCTTCTGCGCGCGGCCACGCAGGTGAAGGTTCCGATGTCGATCCACTTCGTCAACGACGGAACCATCCCGGCCGACCGGCTGTCGCTGATGGCCGAGGCCGGGGAGATCGTCCCGGTCAGCTGCGGCAGCAACCGAGCCTCCTACCGCCATGTGCTGCGCATGCCTCGGCTGCGCCGCTGGGCCGAGGATGATCTCGTCTGGTTCGCCGAGGACGACTACCTCTACACCGAGCAGGCCCTGTCCGCCCTGGTCTCGGCCGCCCAGGCCCGTCCGGACATCGACTACTTCACGCTGTACAGCACGTTGCGTTTCAGCGCCGCCTCCACCCGTCGGCGGCCCGCGATGGAGCAGAGCTCCAACGACCAGTTCGGCCTACCCCGCTTCGACGGTGTGCCGTGGAACCGGGCCGCGTCCACCACCAGCACGTTCGGTGTGCGGATCGGGGCCCTGCTGGCGGACGAGCGGCTGCTGCGGGCCATCCCGTTCGTCGGTGGCGCCTTCGACCGGGCGACCTGCCTGGCGTTGCAGGGTTACCAGCCGTTCCAGCTGGCGGATCTCGGTGGCGAGCCGCCCGCGGTGGAGCCGCCCACGGCCGCCCGGCGGGCCGCCCGACGCGCGGCCCTCACCGGTGTTCGGCTCACGCTCAACGCGGTGGCGCTGACCCGCCCGGAGCGGCGCTGGCGAACGATGCTGGTGCCCGAGCCGTCGCTGGCCACGCATCTGGAGCTGGGCGACGCGTTGGCCGCTGGCCGTGACTGGGCGGCCGAGGCGGCGAGCGTGACAGCGTGGTCGCAGGCCCGCACCGCGGTCAGCACCATCGGCGGGGGTGGCGGATCGGGGTCGCCCGCGCCCGAGGTCGCCGCGTCCGGCGGTGGCTTCGGTGGGTCGCCGGGAGCAGGGTCGCGGAAGCCATCGGTGGCATGAGCCGACGCCGCCTGGCGCTCACGGTGATCGCGGTGCTCATGCTGGTCGCCACGGGGCTCGGTGCGTGTTCGTCCTCGCCCGCACCCGGGCCGCGGACCACCGGGGTGCGCTGGGTGTCGGGATCCAACGGCAACTATCCGAGCGAGGTCAACGCCTGGGGGACGTTCGCCGGGCGCCAGAGCGGCCTGGCCATCGTGTTCACCGACCGGCGGAGCTGGAGCGGCCTGGTCTCCGCCGGCTGGCCGACGTCCGCGTTCACCCGCGAGGCGTTCCCGGGTGAACTCTCGATCGCCCAACCGCTGTACCCGCAGGACGGCAACGAGGCGGCCTGCGCCCGCGGCGAGTACGACCGGTACTGGAGCCAGTTCGGCACCACGTTGACGACGTACGGCCGCGCCGACGCCTACGTGCGTCTGGGCTGGGAGTTCAACGGCGGCTACATGTACTGGCATGTGCGCGATGTCGAGGCGTGGAAGACCTGCTTCCGCCGGACCGTGACCGCGATCCGTTCCACCGACCCGGCCGTGCGGATCGACTGGAACATGAACGCCCACAACGACACCCTGCCCGTGGGCAAGGAGGACGTGTGGGCGGCCTACCCCGGTGACCAGTACGTCGACATCGTCAGCATCGACGCCTACGACCACTACCCGGCCTCGCTGACCCAGGCGACCTGGAACAAGCAGTGTCATCTGCGGTCCGGGCTGTGCACGGTGATCCAGTTCGCCCGGGATCACGGCAAGAAGTTCGCGGTGCCCGAGTGGGGCGTGGTTCGCAGCGCCGGTGGCGGCGGGGACAACCCGTTCTACGTCAGCCGGATGTACGAGATGTTCGCCGCGAACGCCCAGAACCTGGCATACGAGGCCTACTACCGGACCGCCGAGGACGGCAACGTCAAGTCCTCGCTGACCGGCCCGGACCTCAATCCCAGGGCGTCCCAGCGCTACCTGCAGCTGTTCGGCCCCAGTACCAGCTGAACACCCGGTACCAGCCGCGCGTGCGACCGCGCCGGGAGTGCCCCGGGGCGGTCGCACGCGCGGCGTCCGTGCTCAGGCTGCTCAGACGAGGCTGGCGTCGAGGTCCTTGCGGATCTCCTCGGGGGTCACCGTCGGCTCGTAGCGGCGCACGACGTTGCCCTCGCCGTCCACGAGGAACTTGGTGAAGTTCCACTTGATCTCGTCGGTGCCGATGGCCTCCGGCCGGCTCTTCTTCACGTGCTCGTAGAGGAAGCCGGACTCGGGTCCGAAATCACCCGGCGCCTGCGCGCGCAGGTACTGGTAGAGCGGGGCGCTCTCCGGGCCGTTGACGTCGATCTTGCCGAACACCGGGAAGGTGACGTCGAAGGTCGTCGAGCAGAAGCTCTGGATCTCCTCGTTGGTGCCCGGCTCCTGCCCACCGAACTGGTTGCAGGGGAAGCCGAGGACCTCGAGCCCCCGGCCGTGCAGATCGCGGTAGAGCGCCTCGAGCCCCTCGTACTGCGGGGTCAGGCCGCACTTGCTGGCGACGTTGACGATCAGTAGCGTCTGGCCGGCGAACTCGCCGAGCGACCGGGATCCGCCGTCGGCGGCTTCGACGGTGAAGTCATGAACAGTCACGATCAACCTGGCTCTCGATCGGTGCGATCAGGAAGGTCCCGGCCGTTCGTCCGACCGCGGACCATCCTCGACGCTACTCCCCCGAGCCCTTTATGTCACCATATCGGTATCGTAATTCGCCCGCTCTGGTCGAGTGGGCCTCGAGGGCCGGTGGGTGGCGACGGGCGATGGGCCTCGACGGCCGCGACCGCCGGTCTGGGATGCTTGCGGGCGCACCCGGATACCGAACGAACAGGAAGAAGCCGCGCCGCGATGAGCATCGATCCCGAGCTGTTGAAGATCCTGGCCTGCCCGGTGGACAAGGGGCCACTGGAACTGGTGGACGACACCCTGGTCAACCCTCGCCTCGGCCACCGCTACGAGGTACGCGCCGGCGTGCCGATCCTGCTGCGCCCGGACCACGTCGACGCCGCGGAGGCCCGCGCCGGGCGCGCCGTGCGCTGAGCTGAGCCGTCCCGGCGCCACGCCGCCGCCAGAAGCGGCGTCGCTCCCCCGGACACGAGGCGAGGGCCCGAGGAAGACGTTCTCCTCGGGCCCTCGCCCGTCGCTCTACCGTGCTGCCGGCGTCACCGCCGGGTCAGCGGCGGCCAGGTAGGACTACTCCCCCCGGCCGAACTGCTCCCGCAGGCGGCGCAGCGCCTCCTCGTCGATGGCCGAAGGGGCCTGATCCGACGACGGAGAGGAGGTGTAGGAGGACGGTGCCGCGGCTGCGGCGTCGGCCTCCTGGGCGGCCCGGATCTGGGCCTGGTGCGCCTCGAAGCGGGTCTGGGCCTCGGCGTACTGCCGCTCCCATTCCGTCTGCTGCTCCTCGAAGCCCGGCAGCCATTCGCCGGTCTCCGGGTCGAAGCCCTCGGGGTACACGTAGTTGCCCTGCTCGTCGTACTTGGCTTCCATGCCGTACTGGCTCGGGTCGAACGCGTCGCCGTCGACGGCGAGCCCCGCCACCTCGTTCGCCTGCTTGAGCGACAGGCTGATCCGCCGCCGGTCGAGATCAATGTCGATGACCTTGACGAGAATCTCGTCACCGACGTTGACGACCTGCTCGGGGATCTCCACATGCCGCTCGGCGAGCTCGGAGATGTGCACCAGACCCTCGATGCCCTCGTCCACGCGGACGAACGCGCCGAAGGGCACCAGCTTGGTGACCCGGCCCGGCACGACCTGACCGATGGCGTGGGTGCGGGCGAACTGGCGCCACGGGTCCTCCTGCGTCGCCTTCAGCGACAGGGAGACCCGCTCGCGGTCGAGGTCGACGTCGAGAACCTCGACGGTGACCTCCTGGCCGACCTCGACCACCTCGGAGGGGTGGTCGATGTGCTTCCAGGACAGCTCCGAGACGTGCACCAGACCATCGACGCCACCCAGGTCCACGAAGGCACCGAAGTTGACGATGGAGCTGACGACGCCCTTGCGGATCTGGCCCTTGGCAAGCTGGGCGAGGAACTCGGAGCGGACCTCGCTCTGGGTCTGCTCCAGCCAGGCACGACGTGAGAGCACGACGTTGTTGCGGTTCTTGTCCAGCTCGATGATCTTGGCTTCGAGCTCACGGCCCACGTAGGGCTGCAGGTCGCGGACGCGGCGCATCTCGACGAGAGAAGCCGGCAGGAAGCCGCGCAGGCCGATGTCGAGGATGAGACCACCCTTGACGACCTCGATGACGGTGCCGGTGACGACCCCGTCCTCGTCCTTGAGCTTCTCGATCGTGCCCCAGGCGCGCTCGTACTGCGCACGCTTCTTGGACAGGATCAGGCGGCCCTCTTTGTCCTCCTTCTGGAGGACGAGGGCCTCGACGTGGTCGCCAACACTCACGACCTCATGCGGGTCGACATCATGCTTGATCGACAGCTCGCGTGACGGGATCACGCCCTCGGTCTTGTAGCCGATGTCAAGGAGCACCTCGTCCCGGTCGACCTTGACGATGATGCCGTCAACGATGTCGCCATCGTTGAAGAACTTGATCGTCTTGTCGACGGCCGCGAGGAAGTCTTCGGCCGAGCCGATGTCGTTGACCGCTACCTGGGGCGTGCTGTGCGGGGTGGTCACGGTCTCCACGGGTCGTACGTCGGTGGTGCTCGTCAAGGGGTCGGCTCCGGCTTGGGGTGGTCGTCCGCGCGAGGGCCGGATCGAACCGCCGGGACCGAGGGACAGATACAACGCTGGAAACGAAGAAACTGTCAGGACCGATAACGACGCTCGAGTGGATCCGCTCGGTCTGAGACCCACGGACCCTCGTGCACAGACCCGAGTCTAGGGACGCCGGTCCGCAGAGGTCAACGGGAGTCCGCGTCAGAACGCGTGCGACCCGCGACGACGGTCACGCTTCGCAGATACTGGGCGGCTATATGTAGCTATGGGTGCCGAGGATCGCGGGGGACAAAGACCGATCCCACCCCGGCGCCCGGAACACGCTGTGTGCCCGGATCCCGACGGCCGGGTTCGGGCGTGCCCGGATCGTGGCCGTGCGCGCTCAGGTCCGCCCGATGTCGCGGGTGCCCGACGGGCCGGGCTCCACCACCGGAAGCACCTCGCCGCCCGTCGCCGGGGTGCTCGTCACCCCCGGTCCGCCGGTCGGACGCGGTCGGCCCGCCCCACCTGGGCGGGGCGGTTGCGGCGTGCCATCCGGCCGCCTCGGCCGGGTCAGCCGCGCCGTCACCTCGGACCCGTCGCGCTCCCCGAGCCCCGCCGTGCCCGGCGGCAGGGGCGCCACCCAGCCACGAGCGGCCCAGGCCTGCGGACCGGTCCCCAGTGGCACGGTCGGGGCGTCCAGGGGCGCCCCCACGCGCGTTACCCCGACCCTGGCCGCCGCGGTGACCGGCGCCGTGGCCGGTGCGCCCAGCGGCCCGTCCAGCGTGGACAGCGGGCCCGTGGGGGCGGCGGGGACGCCCGGCGTCGCCGGGCGGGTCGCACGTCGCCTCCAGCGGCCCACCTGGGCATCCACCCGGCGCGCCCAGCCCCGGGACAGCCGGATGCAGGGCAGTTCGACCAGGTAGTGCGTCACAGTGGCGAGCGCGATCGTCCCGGCGAGCACCGTGGCGAGGAAGGGCACGTAGGGGATGTGGAAGATCCGCCAGCTGGTGTGGTCCAGCAGCAGGTCGATGACGGCGGTGTGCCACAGGTAGATCCCGTAGGAGATCGACCCCAGGAAGACCGGAACCCGGCTGGCCAGCAGGCGAGGGATCAGCCCGCGCCCGGGCGGCCCGAACACCGCCGGCAGCAGCAGGAAGAAGCCGAACAGGCCGTACATCAGGTGCCGGGCCAGGTCCTGCGACCGGCTCGGGGTGAAGATCGGCGACAGCGGCAGACCCGAGTGTCGGACGGCCAACCAGTAGCAGAACGCCGCGACCGCCCAGCAGGCGAAACCGAAGCCTGGCAGCCCGGTCCAGCGTGGCTGGCGGCCGAGCTGGGTGCACCGGGCGGAGATCACCGCGAGGGCCATACCGAGTGCGAACAGGTCCCACCAGACCGGCAGCCAGACGTTCCAGCCACTGGTCCACCCATGCCGCAACGGGACGACAGTGAGATGCACCACTCTTGAGGCCAGGTAGCCTCCCGCGAGCGCCGCCAGCTCCACCCGGACCTGCCGTTCGGGGGTTCGCCGCCGACGGCCCAGCAGCCACGCGTAGACGGGAACGGCCAGGTAGAAGGCCACCTCGATGTCGAGGGTCCAGGCCTGGGTGAGGCCCTGGATCGCCCAGGTGTCCTGGTAGCCCTGCACCAGCAGCGCGGTCTGCACCACACCGGTCAGACCGTGCACCCCGATCCGCTCGTCGCTGACGACGTTGAGCGTGACGGCGAGCGCCAGCCAGTACAGCGGGAGGATGCGCATCAGCCGCCGCACCAGGTACCCGCCGGGTCGCGGTGGCGACGCGCCGGCCAGCCGGGCGGCGACGAACGGCCGGTAGAGCAGGAACCCCGAGATGAGGAAGAACACCGCGACGCCGGCCTCGGCCCGGGCGACATAGGGACCGAGGCGGCTGGAGGTCGTGAATCCGGCCGGGAACCCGGTGTGCACCACGACGACCATCAGCGCCGCGATCGCGCGCAGCCCGTCGAATCCGGCGAAGGTCACACTCGGCGCACGCCGGACGGACGTGGCCGCGCTCTCGGTCACCACCGGCGGCGCGGATGTGCCTGGCCCCGTGGTCCGCGCCGCGGCCGACCCGGGCAGCAGGCGACCCGTCACCGACCGATCGCCCTGGGCGCGAGATCGGCCCGGGGCAGGAGAACACCCCTGTGCGCAAGAACAACAGGGGCCCTGCGGGTCACGGTGGCCGGCACGGTGGCACGGTACCAGCGGTGCGTGACCCCGAGACACCCGAACCGGTCGAAGACAGCGATCAGCTGTCGGTCAGTTCGGCCGCGTTGGGCGTTCGTTTGCCCGAGCGCCGATCGGACGCCATTGACGGGGCCGGATCGAGAGCCGGGGAGGACGGGGAGGACGTGGGGTAGGCCGGGACCGCGCAGCCGGGCCGGGCGCGTCGGTGCAGCGCCTGGGCCGCGGCGGTGATCGCGACGGCGGCCAGCAGCACCAGGGCCGGTTCCGCGGCGGCCCGAAACCGGGTCGTGCCGTAGACGATCACGGTGGCCAGACTGAGCGCGATCGGCACGGCGACCAGCGGCAGCACGGCCTGACGGCGGCGCACCAGCACGACCACCCCGGCGGCCGCGGCGACCTCCACCGCCCACAGGGTGACCATCCCGAGCTGGCTCAGACCGATCGGGCGCAGCTCGATCGCGTCGAGGCGAACCTGTTGCCAGGGGTGGAACACCCCCCACGTCCGGCCGAGGCGGGCCGCGGCGACCACCGGCAGTCGGTCGCTGTGGGCACGCAGGTAGGTCATGGCCTCGTGCCGGTAGAACACGTCCCGTTCGGAGCGTTCGGATGGGGCCGGCGGCAGCGCGAGCACGCAGTCGAACGACCACCAGCCCAGATGCTCGCCGTAGTAGGTCGCCGGGCAGTGGGTGACGGCCAGGGTGGTGCCCAGGCCGGTCGAGAGGTACTCGGGCTCACTGAAGCGGGTCAGGTTGTAGATCGTCCATGGCACGACCGCCAGCACGCTGGTCAGCGTGGCGAGGGCGAGCAGCCCCAGGCGGCGGCGCCAGGCGAGCCCGCGGGCCAGCCCGATCAGTGGCACGACGAGCACGAAGGCGAGCAACGCCAGTTCGGCCCGGGCCAGCATCACCGCCGCGAGTGCGAGCCCGAGGACGGCGGCGTCCAGGCGACCGCGGCGGTCCCGGAAGCGGCAGGCGGCCAGGATCAGCCAGGCGCAGGTCAGGATGCCGGTCGTCTCCGACATCACCAGTGGGTCGTTGAGCCACATCCCCGGGTACACGGCGGCGAGGCCGGCCGCCACGAGGCCGGTGGCCGGGTCCGCGACGCGACGCCCGGCCAGCGCGACCAGAACGATCGCGCCGACGCCGAGCAGGCAGGAGAAGATCTGGTGGCTCAGAAAACTGGTGAATCCGAACAGTGACGGAATCGCCAGCAGCACGCTGGTCAACGGGGGATGCTGCGCATCCGCGACGTAATGTCCAGAAAGGCGTAGTTCGTACGGGTCGGGCCATCCCCGTCCGTCGGCGAAGAGATTCGCAGCCTCATGGTAGTAGTACGGATCGCCCTGCACCGGAACGGGATGCAGCCAGTGGACCAGGTAAAAAAGCCGAATCCCAAGACCCACCAGGCAGATCAGGGCCAGCCAGGTCCGCCAGCGCCGGATGGGGGCGCGGTGGCGCGCGTGACCGAGCCCACCGAATCCGGCCAGCCAGGGCCATCCGCCGCCACGCGGCATCGACCGCGCCTCCACCGAACGTGGGTACCCGGCTGTCGTCTCGGACACGGCCGCAAGGTACCAACGTCCTGTGCCCGGCCAAGCAGGGCGTCCCCATCGAATGGCCCGGATGTACCGCGGATGTACCGCGGGTGCACGGCCCAGGCGACCGGCAGCTAGCCTTTTCGGTCGGACGCCTTCTCGTGGTCGAGGTGTGGCCCGGCGGGTGAACCGCGGCCCGGTCCCGCACCCGAGGAAGGCACCACCAACGCCCGACGACGACGGCGAGGAGGGACAGGCTGACCACCAACGACGCCGACACGGTCCCCCTCGCCTCGGGCGGCCGGCCCGGGCAGCAATCCATGGACGCACAGCCCGCCACTACCCCGATCGTGACCCGCGGCAACCGCGGGTCACCCCGGGGCGGCGGTGGTGCCCACCGTCGCGGCGCGGCCCAACCGGGCGTCGACGTCGAGGGCCCGGCCTGGCCCGCGCCGCCACCCGCTCGGCCCGACGGTGGCGGGCGGCCCCCCGCGCGAGCGGTCCGCCCCGAGGACGACCGCCGCGTCCCCGCGCTCCCGCAGCACCGCGAACACGACCGCGAGGCCCGTCCCGCCGAACGGCGCCCGTCCCCCGCGCCCCCGGTCCGCGTGGGCCGCGGGCCGGCCCCGGGCCAGGGCGGGCCGGCCGAACGGGAGGTCCGGGGTGTCCGCACCGGTCGTGGCATCCCCGATGTCCGTCGCGGCGCCGGCTCGCACCGTGACGGGGCCCGGGACGCCCCGGCCACCACCCGCCTGCGTCCGATCGACGACCTGGACGCCACCGGGCCCGTGCTCGCCCCGCTGGGCCATCTGCCCGCGTTGGACGGCCTGCGCGCCTTCGCGGTGATGGCGGTGATCGCCTACCACGCGGGCATCTCGTGGATGCCGGGCGGGCTGCTCGGGGTCGACACGTTCTTCGTGCTGTCGGGGTTCCTGATCACCGGGCTGCTGGTCACCGAGTACCGCAACACCCGGCGCATCGATCTGCGCAGTTTCTGGATTCGGCGGTCCCGCCGGCTGATGCCCGCGCTGCTGGTGCTGCTCGTGGGCGTGGCGGCCTACGCCCGCTGGGTCGCGGCTCCCGGCGACGTCGCGACGGTGCGCCTGGACGCGCTCTCGACCCTGCTCTACGTCGCGAACTGGCGCTTCGCACTGTCCGACCAGAGCTACTTCAATCATTTCTCCGCGCCGTCGCCGCTGCTGCACACCTGGTCGCTCTCGGTCGAGGAGCAGTTCTACGTCCTGTGGCCGCTGGTGGTGTTCCTGCTGATGCGCCACAGCGCGCGCACGGTGGACCGCTGGCGTCGGCAACGGCAGAAGGCCCAGTCGCTGGCCCTGTCGGTGGCCGTGCTGGGCGGGGCCGCCTCGGCGCTGATCGGCGCCGGACTGCTGCTGACCGGCACCGATCCGTCCCGCATCTACTACGGGACGGACAGCCGCTCGCAGGCGCTGCTGGTCGGTGCGGCCCTGGCGGTGTGGCGGGGGCAGCGCACCCGGCCGATCTCCGACCGGGCCCGTTCGGTGCTCTCCGGCGCCGGCTGCGTCGCCGCGGTGGCGTTGCTGGTGATCTGGATGACGGTCAGCGGTGAGAGCCGGCCGCTGTACCTGGGCGGTTTCCTCGGGGTCGCGGTGCTGGTGATGGTGCTGGTCGCCTCGCTGGTGGAGGCGCCGAAGGGGCCGCTGTCGCGGTTTCTGTCGCTGGCCCCGCTGACCTTCGTCGGACGGATCTCCTACGGCCTGTACCTGTGGCACTGGCCGGTGTTCCTGACGCTGACGGCCACCCGTACCGGTGCGACCGGTGTCGTGCTGCTCGCGCTGCGGCTGGCGGCCACGTTGGCCATCACGCTGGCGTCGTTCCACCTGGTGGAGAACCCGATCCGACGGGGGCGCGTCCGGCTGCCCCGACCGCGGGTGATGGTGCCGGCGGTGTTCGCGGGTGTGCTGGGGGTGATCCTCGTCGCCACCACCGGCACCCCCGGGTCGGTGCGCACCCCCGCGCAGCTCGAGGCGCTCGCCCGGCAGGCGCAGAGCGCCCCGGTGCCGGCCGTCGCCCACCGGTCGGCGGCGGGATCGGGGGCGCCGGTGAAGGTCGCGCTCGGCGGTGACTCGGTGGCGCTCACCCTGGACTACAGCCAGTTCTCCACGATGGCCGCCGCCCAGGGCCTGCAGATGCACGACTACTCGATGCTGGGCTGTGGTGTCGCCCGGGGCATGCAGCGGCGGATCCTCGGCCAGGCCGGGCCGCCGACCGACGGCTGCGACCAGTGGCCGGCCCGGTTCGCCCGTGAGATCAACGAGGTCAACCCGGCCATCGCGATGCTGCTGGTCGGCCGCTGGGAGGTCACCGACCAGCTCCAGGACGGTCGCTGGACGCACGTCGGGGAACCGTCCTTCGACGCGTATCTCGCCCGCGAACTCGATCTTGCCATCACGACGCTTGGCGCAAAAGGCGCAAAAGTGGTGCTCCTCACCGCGCCGATCTTCAAACCCACCGAGGCTCCGGACGGCGGCATCTATCCGGAGACCCGGCCCGAACGGGTCCTGCGGTTCAACGACCTGCTGCACCAGGCCGCCGGCCGCCACCCCGGCACGACCGTCATTGATCTGGGCTCCGTTCTCACGCCGGGTAACCGATACGTCGACGAACTCGATGGCGTGCGCCTGCGTGACGACGACGGCGTCCACATCTCCGACGGCGGTGGCCAGCGGATCGGCACCGCGATCATTCCCCAGCTGTTGCGGATCGCCCGCGCGCTCCCACCGTCCGCATCCGCACCGACGACCACCACCATCCCCCAGGCCGCGGGAGCGGGACCCGGCTGAACGTCCGTGTTTACCTGACGCTAACCTTCCGACCAGTACCAGGTGGTCAACAGGAGGATCGACGTGCCGCGTGCGCTGATTACCGGGATTACCGGGCAGGACGGGTTGTATCTGGGTGAGTTGTTGACCGCGAAG